>JAVYMF010000013.1:0-14566 GCA_038736665.1 archaeon
TAAATACCAACCGTAACAATAATTAGGAGAGGATAAAGATGAACGCGAATGCTGTTCGTGTCATTATAGTAGCGGCATAAATACAGCCGCTGCTTTACTCTTTCTTGTTATGCGACGGCTGTTAAAAAGTTAGTGATAATCATATGAACGAACCGAAAATGAAAGAAAAATCGTGGAACGCGGGGATAGAAAAAGAGTTGATGAAGCTCTGGGATAAAGAGAGTTTGAATGCATTCAACCCTTACAGCGGTAAAAAAATTTATTCAATAGACGACCCCCCACCTTACCCGAGCGGGGACCCGCACCCGGGCCAGATGGCGCATTACGCTGCCATCGACATGATAGCCCGCCATAAGAGGATGCAGGGATACGAAGTGCTTTACCCACGCGGCTACGACCGCAACGGCATAAACATAGAGCAAGTCGTTGAGAAAAAATTCAGGAAAAAAATGCACGAGTTCGACCGAGAAGAATTCATAAAGCTATGCAAAGCAGAAATAGACAAGATAGCCGAGAACATTGACAGCATATTCAAGAGAGTGGGCCTTAGCTGCGATTTTAGCAGCCCTTACTCCACGGACTCGCCGGAATACCGCGCGCTCTCGCAGGCGTGCTTCATACAGCTTTGGAACAAGGGGTTGATTTACGAGGACTTAAGACCTAACAATTACTGCCCCGGCTGCCGCACTACGATAGCTGAAGCTGAAGTGGTTTACAAAGAACTGCCTGCTGAAATGACTTACGTGAAATGGAAAGTCAAAGAAACTGATGACGTCATTGAGATAGGCACGACAAGGCCTGAACTTCTTTGCGCTTGCAGGGCCGTGCTGTTCAACCCGTCAGACGAACGCTACGCTTACCTCGAAGGAAAACACGCAGTGCTTCCGCTGTACGGCCGAGAAGTGCCCATAATTCCTCATTCTGCCGCCAAGCCGGAATTCGGGACCGGCGTAGTAATGATATGCTCTTACGGAGACACTACTGACATCCAGCTGTTCCGCGAACTAAAGCTAAAACCCATAGCTGCAATAAACGAATCTAATGAAATGACGGAAGAAGCGGGATTTCTCAAAGGAATGAAAGTAAAGGATGCGCGCAAAGCAATTATAGAAAAACTAAAAAAAGAAAACCTTATTTCAAAACAAGAGCAAGTGCTGCACCGCACGCCAACTTGCGAGCGGTCCGGCGATGCGTTGGAATTCATCAGCCTTAAGGAGTGGTACGTGAAGCAGCTGCCTTACCTTGACGATTTGAAAAAAATGGCTGACGAAATGAAGTTTTATCCTGAAAAAAACAAGCAGATTCTAATAAACTGGATAAACTCAGTTACTATTGACTGGCCCATAAGCAGACGCAGGTACTACCATACCGAGATACCCTTATGGTACTGCAAGAAATGCGGGAAGCCGTTCGCGCCTAAGCCCGGCCCTTATTACAGGCCGTGGAAGGAAAGCCCTCCGGCAGGCTCGCGCTGCAGCTGCGGTTCAGCGGAATTCGCTGGCGAAGAGCGCGTGTTCGACACTTGGATGGACTCCTCAGTATCCAATCTTTACATAACGGGGTACATGAGAAACGAGGAATTATTCAAAAAATCCTACCCATGCTCAATGAGGCCCCAGGGGCGCGAAATAGTCCGCACTTGGCTGTTCTATACAATGCTGAAAAACAAGCTTTTGCTTGACTCAAAGCCTTTTGAAAACGTCTGGATAACGGGGCTCGGAATGGACGAGCACGGCAAGAAGCTGAGCAAAAGCAAAGGAAACTACATCGAACCCATGCCAATAATCGAAAAATACGGCGCAGACGCCTGGCGGCTTTGGATAGCTTCTGAAACCAGCGTAGGAGAAGACTTCAGGTTATCGGAAGAGCGCATCGCAGGAGCAGGAAAGTTTTTGACGAAGCTCTGGAACACGAGCAGGTTCATATCCTCGTTCGAGCACAAGGAAAGCGGTGAGCTGAAAAGCGCCGACCGCTGGATACTCACGGAGCTGAACTCGCTGATACGCGAGTGCAAGAAAGGTTACGACGAGTATAATTACTTCGTGCCAGCGACTAAAACGCGCGAATTCGTGTGGAACGTTTTCGCGCCGCACTACCTGGAAATGGCGAAAGCGCGCGCGTACGAAGGAGACTCAGGCGCGTTATACACTCTGCACGCGTGCCTTAAAACAATATGCGAGTTAATGGCGCCGATAATCCCTTTCATAACCGACAAGATTTACAGGGACATTTACGGAGAAACAGTGCACAAGAAGAGACTACCTGATGAGAACGCGTCTTGGGAAAGCTCGCTCATTGAATTAACACCGAAAATGATAGAGTTCAACTCTCTCGTCTGGAAAACAAAAAAAGAAAAAAGCCTTCCGTTGAACGCGGAAATAGAAGGCGTGAAGATTCCGACGGAACTCAAGCCTTTCGAAGACGACCTCGTTAAAATGCACAGGTTGCGATGATATGAACTTGAAAGAAATAGACGCAAAAGTGAAAGAGCACTGGGAAAAAAACGCGATAGAAGAAAAAACGCTCAAGAGCCGCGCCGGCAGGCAAAAATACTACTTCTTGGACGGGCCTCCTTACGCGTCCGGGCACATTCACGTGGGTACCGCCCTGAACAAGATACTCAAAGACTATTACCTGCGGTACTACCGCATGAACGGCTACGACATACGCGCGCAGCCTGGATACGACTGCCACGGCGTTCCCATAGAAATCAAAGTCGAGAAAGAGCTAGGCGTGAAGGAAAAGTCGGACATCGAGAAAAAAATAGGCATAGAAGCATTCATCAAAAAGTGCGGCGAGTTCGCCACAAAATACATAGACGTGATGAACGGCGATTTCGACGACCTAGGCGTCTGGATGGACTGGAAACGCCCTTACCTCACGTTACAAAACGAGTACATTGAAGGCGCGTGGTACACTTTCAAGAAAGCGCACGAGAAAGGCCTATTGTTTAAAGGCTCTTACCCCGTAACCATCTGCCCGCACTGCGAAACAGTAGTGGCTTACAACGAAGTCGTGTACAAGGAGCTCACTGACACTTCAGTTTACATAAAATTCAAGGTCAAAGGCAAGAAAAACGAGTACTTACTCGTGTGGACCACGACACCTTGGACGCTGCCTGCCAACACGGGAGTGATGGCGCATCCTGAATTTGATTACTGCCGCGCTGAAACAAGGAACGGCGAAGTTTGGGTGTTCGCTTACGAGCTTAAGGACGCCGTTGCGCAGATAGCACAGGAACAGTTTAAAGTCACTGATATATTCAAGGGAAAAGAACTGAAAGACGTTGAGTACGAGCACCCGTTCGCCGAGCTTGACGTCGCCAAAAAAGTGAAGCCGCGCGTCGTTCTGAGCAGTGAGTTCGTAACGCTGGAAAAAGGCACGGGATTAGTGCACACTGCGCCGGGGCACGGAATGGAGGATTGGCAAGTCGGAAAAGAAACAGGGCTGGACGTGCTGTGCCCTGTCGGAATGAACGGCAAGTATGACGGCACAGTCGGAAAATACAGCGGGCGGTTCGTGAAAGATTGCGACGCCGAAATCATAAAAGAGCTCGGGCAGAAAAACCTGCTCGTGGCCATTGAAAAAGTAGGGCACGACTACCCTACGTGCTGGAGATGCGAGTCGCCGCTGCTTTTCATAAACGTGCCGCAATGGTTCTTTAAAGTCACGGCAATACGCCAGAAGCTCATAAACGAGAACAGAACAGTTAAATGGAGCCCTGACTGGGCGGGAAAGCGCTTCCACAACTGGCTCGAGTCGCTTGACGACTGGCCAATATCAAGACAGCGGTACTGGGGAATACCCTTGCCAATATGGGAATGCAACTGTGGCGAAATAAAAGTGATTGGCTCATCAAAAGAGCTGCCGCAAAAACCCAATGACCTGCACAGGCCTTACATCGACACAGTAACGCTGAAATGCGATAAATGCGGAAAGCAAATGAAACGCGTTCCGGACGTTCTCGACGTATGGTTCGACTCAGGAGTGTGCTCTTGGGCGTCGCTGGGATACCCGAACGAAACGGAATTGTTCAAGGAGCTTTGGCCGGCGAAACTCATAATTGAAGGCTCGGACCAGTTCAGAGGCTGGTGGAACTCGCAGATGATAACCAGCGTCATAACGTTCGACAAAAAGCCGTTTGAAAAAGTCATAATGCACGGCTTCGTGCTCGAAGAGCATGGAAAATCCAAGCTCTGCAAATCCAAAGGAGGAATCCCCCCGAGCGAGTTCACGAAAAAATACGGCAGGGACGTGCTGCGCTACTATTACTTAAGCATCGACAGTTCAACCGATTTCAACTTCGACTGGAACGCAGTGGAAGAGTACGCCAACAAGCTGAACGTGATACTCAACGCGTATACTTTCGTCAAAACATACTGCAAAAAACAAAAAGAAACTCCTCTGAAGCCGGAGGACGCGTGGATAACCTCTCGCTTGAACTCGCTCGTAAAAACCGTGGACGATGAAACAAGAGAATTGCGTCACCACAAAGCAGTTAACGCCATCGAGGACTTCCTGATAAACGATTTCAGCAAGACATACCTCAAGATGATAAGAACGCGCACGAAAGCAGCGTACAACGGCGAGGACAAAGCCGCTGCCATGAACACGTGCCTCAAAGTCCTTGATACGACCGTGCGGTTATTGGCTCCCGTGGCGCCGCACTTATGCGAGTACTTCTACCTTGAAACAGGCGGTAAAAAAGCCAGCGTGCACCTTGAAGACTGGCCGAAAGCCGACGAAACAAAGATTAACGCGCAGCTTGAAAAAGAAATGGATGCCGTGCGCTCAGTAATCGAACGAGCGCTGGCGGCGAGAAACGCCGCGGGCATAAACGTGCGCCAGCCATTAGCTTCGCTGACGATAGACGAAGAAGGGCTGGAACGCTGGCACTCGCTGATAGCAGAACAAGTTAACGTTAAGAAAATAACCGTCGGAAAAACGCTTTCCTTTGATACGAGAATAGACGCGTCGCTTGAAAAAGAAGGCCTGACGCGCGAAATAATCAGGCGTGTGCAGCAGATGCGCAAAGAGCTGGGATTGGTTGAAAGCGACAGGATAGCGCTGAGCATATCGCCGAAGCCTGACATCAATTATGACGAACTTGCGCGAACGGCAAACGTCGCGGAAATAGTCGATTCCCTTGAAGGAAAAACCTCGTCAGCAATCATAAAAGGCAAAAACCTGACGATTACTGCTAAGAAGCTGTAAACGCGAGTAAAGCGGATATCCATAAGGTTTATATAAGCGGATGTCCATCAATAATAACATCTTGTTTTTAAGAAACAAAAAAAATCGGAGGTAATCTAATGACTCAGCTTCAAGGACAGCCAATCATCGTGCTTCCTGAAGGAAGCAACCGAATACTGGGACGCGACGCGCAAAGGACAAACATAATGGTCGCGAAAGCCGTGGCGAACGCCGTGCGAAGCACGCTCGGGCCGAAAGGCATGGACAAAATGCTGGTAGACGAACTCGGCGACATCACGGTCACCAACGACGGCGCCACGATACTCAGCGAAATGAACATCGAGCACCCCGCTGGAAAAATGCTCGTCGAAGTAGCGAAAACGCAGGACGCCGAGACGGGCGACGGGACGACCACAGCGGTCGTAATAGCCGGAGAACTCCTGAAGAAAGCCGAGGGCCTGTTAGAGCAGGAAATTCACCCGAGCATCATAATCAAAGGCTACAAGATGGCTGAGGAAAAAGCCATTGAACTGCTAGAGTCCTCTTCAGAGTCGATAAGCATAAAAGACACGGAAAAACTGGTGAAACTGTGCAACACAACCATGGCGTCAAAAGGCTCTGTTGGCAAATCACGGGAAAAACTGTCGAAAATAATCGTCGAAGCCATAAAACAAGTGGCTGAAGACGGCAAAGAAAGAATAGACATCAACAAGGACTTCGTCAAAGTCGAGAAGAAAGAGGGGGGAGACGTCGACGACTCCACGCTCATAAAAGGAATAGTCGTAGACAAAGAGCGCGTTCACCCCTCGATGCCAGTATCAGTGAAGAACGCGAAAATCGCGCTCATAGACTCGGCATTGGAGATAAAAGAAACGGAAACAGACGCGGAAATACGGATCACGTCCCCTGAACAGCTGCAGGCCTTCCTCGAGCAGGAAGAAAAAATGCTCAAGGAAATGGTCGACAAGATAAAAGAATCCGGCGCCACGGTCGTGTTCTGCCAGAAAGGCATAGATGACATGGCGCAGCACTACCTCGCCAAAGCGGGAATAGTCGCGGTCCGGCGCGTTAAAAAATCTGACATGGAAAAGCTCGCGAAAGCAACGGGAGCGAACATCGTCACGAGCCTCAAGGAAATCTCGAAAAAAGACCTGGGATTCGCCGGGCTCGTCGAGGAGCGCAAAGTCGCAGGCGAAGCCATGACTTTCGTCGAAGAATGCAAGAACCCGAAAGCAGTGACAATACTCATCCGCGGAGGCACCGAACACGTCGTGAACGAGGCGGAGCGCGCCGTAACAGACGGCCTGGGAGCGGTAACGTCCGCCATCGAAATGGGCAAAATCGTTACAGGTGGAGGAGCTATCGAAACGGAACTCGCCGTGAAACTGCGCTCGTACGCCACAAAAGTAGGAGGACGGGAACAACTCGCCATTGAGGCTTTCGCAGACTCCCTCGAGATAATCCCGAGAACCCTCGCGGAAAGCGCCGGCATGGACCCAATTGACACTCTCGTGAAAATCCGCACAGAGCACTCGAACGGTAACAAGCACGCGGGAATCCATGTGTTCCACGCTAAGATAGAAAACATGAACAAGGAAGACGTGATAGAGCCCACGAAAGTAAAGCGCCAGGCCCTCGCGAGCGCCGCGGAAGTCGCGGAAATGATACTGAAGATAGACGACATCATCGCCGCGTCCAAGCCGTCATCCGAAGGAAAAGCCGGCGGTCACTCCCCACCAGGCGACATGGGAGACATGGGCGACTGACTGCGCCCTTAATCTCTTTTTTTAATCTTTTTTTCTTTCCCCTCTTTCTTTTTATATCCACGGAGCGTAACTGAGAGTATGCAGATAGGTATAGTCGACGCGTCCGGCGAGAACTTGGCAGACGAGTTCGAGAGATTCGTGCACGAGCGCGTGGAGCAAGTTGTCAGTAAGAAAAAAAAGGCGCTTGATCTTTTCGACGCTCTCGCGCTGTTGAAGCAGTTCGAGAAAATGGACCACCGTGTCGTGATAGCGAAACTTGTGCGCGAGCAGGAGCAGCGCGAGGAAGCGTTCTTCGAAGCATTAGCTAATTTGGAAGCCAACACTGGAAAAATAATCTTCAAATGCGTTTTTTACGAGGACGAGAACAGCCACACTGCGATTAAGCACACTGCAGAGCAGTTTTTGGAGTACGTGTTCGGCAAGAAACCAGAAGAAGAGGAAGAAACAGAAGAAACGCCCGACGTAATCGACGAGGACCTACCCGAGCCCGACTTGCTTATAAAATGATCAAAAATCGCTGAGAGTGCTCTGTTTTTTAGATTTTTTGCCTATCGTACGCTTCGCTGTGCTCCAAGAATAACGAACGAAATCCAGTTCTTCTCCTCTGTGCTTCTTCAAAAACGCCACTGTGCGCTCGTCGCCCGGATAGCCGCTGCCTATCTCGCCGTGCTTTTTTTCCAACGATTCTACCGCGTTGTCGCGGACAACTTTGGCGATTATCGACGCCGCTGACACGGCCGGCCAGTTCGCGTCCGCCTTGTGCTCGGCTATTATTTTTTCCTTGACGTCAGAATACTTCGCGATGCGCCTTACAAACATCTCGGCGCTCGGGTCAGGCAAGTCGATGACGATGACGTCAGGGCGCTTCTTGAACTTCTCGATGAGCTCGGCGATTTTCATCGCTTCAGCTTCGTTCAAAGACATCCTGCGGCGCAGCGAGTCGATTTCATGCGCGGGTATCTCCACGAAGTGGACCTCTTCGGCAAGCGACTTTATCTCGTTGAACAAGAACTTGCGGCGGTTCGGCGTCAACTGCTTCGAGTCCTTCACGCCGAGGTTTTTCAAGTTAGCGTTCTCGCTGTCTTCAATCAAAACGCCCGCTATCACCATGGGCCCGATGATTGGGCCTCTCCCTGCTTCGTCAATGCCGAGAACAAGCATAATCACGTATAAATAAGCACGCGAATATAAACGTATTCATGAAAACCAAGGAAATCAATGAAGGGAAAACGCGCTTGATCGTGCCTGATATTAAAGGCATTCCAGAGGAAGGAGAAATATTCTACAACCCTGCAATGGCGGCTAACCGCTCGATAAGCCTCCTGGTGCTGAACAGCCTTTACGATAAAAAAGACAAAGCCCGCGTAGCAGACGCTCTTTGCGGCGTGGGCGCGAGGGCAGTGCGCTACGCTAACGAAGGCAATGATTTTGAAGTGTTCGCGAACGACATTCAGCCGAGCGCCTCGGCGCTATGCGCGAAAAACGCCGAGCTGAACGGCGTTAACGTTACTTCAAGCGTTTCAGAAGCGAATCAGTTCCTGATGGCGCATAAGTATGAGAGATTCGATTTTATTGACATCGATCCTTTCGGCTCGCCGGCGCACTTCATTAACAGCGCACTGCACGCGCTGAAACAATCAGGAGGCGTGCTCGGGATAACCGCTACTGACACTGGAACGCTCGCGGGAATATACCCTAAGGCGTGCTTTCGGAGGTACGGAATAATCAGCGACAGGACGTCATTCGTTCACGAGCTGGGCGTGCGGAATTTAATCGCGTTCGTTTTCCGGGAGGCCGCGAAGTTCGAGTGCACCGTCCGTCCTCTGTTCTCTTATAACCACATTCATTACGACCGAGCTTTCGTGCGCGTGATAAGCGGACGGAAAACAACCAACCGCGACGTAGAAAATGCTGGCTTCGTGAAATACTGCCCAAAATGCGAGAGGAGAACAATGATTCCAGTTTTCGAGGATATGGACGCGCGGTGCGAGTGTGGCGAACGCGCGCTCTTACTCGGGCCGACTTGGGTCGAGCGCATCGCTGACGTTGACTTCTTGGACAAGATGCTTGAAAAAAAGCAGGAAATAAATTATGACAAGAAGGCTCTTCGTTTCGTTCAAGGCAGCGATTCAGAGTATTCCGTGAGCGTTCCTTACTACAGCATTGCCGCGCTTACGCGCGTTTTCAAGAAAGAAAGCAACTCAACGAACGTTATTCTCGGCAGATTGCGTGACAAGGGCTACAAAGCTTACTCAACGCATTTTTTCGGCCAAGGGATAAAGACAAACGCTCCTTACGATGAAGTGATTGGCGCGGTTCTCAGAAAATAGACATTATCGCTGCGATTATTATCATTATCACGATGAGCGCGAGCACGAGTTTCATCGTTTCCGCATCGAACCCGCCGCCGTAACTGACGCCGCCCCCGCCGCCTCCATAGTATTTTATTTCTTCTTTTTTCTTCTTAACTTTTTCCTCTTCTTCGGCGAATTCTCCTGCTTTTGCTTTTTCTAAGCGATCAAGAATAGCATTCTGCAGCTCAGGCCTGCCTTGCTCTGCTTCCCTGCGGGCGTAGTCCCAAATCTTGTTCGCATCGCTGAGCATTTTCGCTCTGCTTGTTTTCCAATTGTATTTTTCCACGTCAATGCCTATCATTTTTGCGTATTGTTTGGTTTCTTTGCGGTTAAGTATTTCCCCCCTTTCCATTTTGAGAGCAGCGTTCTTAGAAATCTCTTCAAGGGATCTCTTCCTCAAGATTCTAGACATAAAACTCATTGCATTACTTTCTGTTTGCGACTAAATAAACCTTTGCTGGAAGCTGAGTTGCCTTAAAATAAAAAGAGAAAAAGGTAGGGATTATAAGGGAAAACCCTTATACTTCCTCAAGCAATTCGATTGGCTTTTTCTTTATGTTATCTATGAACTTTTCTTTGAATTCTTTTAATTCTTTTTCTCCTTCTTCTATTTGTTTTTTAAGCCGTTCGCGTTCCCATGGGTCTTTTTCTTTTTTAAGCTGCTTTCTCCACTCAGTAAGATCTTTGTTGGTCTCTTTAAGACCCGATCTCCAACTTTCCATCACGAATCTCTCTAAAGCCTCTCTGTATTCTTTGCTTCCTCTTCCGTAAATTTCCTTTGCTTCTTCGGGGCTAAGACTGCGAACCACTTTTCTCCCTTCAGTCGCTCTCAGCTCGTTAATGTACTCTGTTTTTCTCCGGATTTCTGTGTTCAGTTCAGCGATGTCTGCGGTCAAAGCCCTTCTCTCAGAAGGTCTTGTTTCTCTCGCCTTTCTCTCTAATAATTCATCGAGCTGCTTCTGGAGGGTTTCTCTGTCCCTATATGCTTCTTCTAAAGAGCGGATTCCCATCGCTTCCGCTCTCATTGGAATTGCTTCTGTTGCTCTTCCCCCTTCCATTATTCTCCCGAAGAGGTTTTTTTCTTTCCTGGTTAACTCAGTCTTTTCCCTCCCTATGTACCTGGAAAAGTTCTTCTTGTAGAAATTCATCTCCTCAGCTGTGAGTGGCTGGCGGGATTTCATTTTTTCTTGGATTTCTTTGAATTTAGCGGCATTAGCATCCCTGCTAGCTTGGATTTTCTTTTCTTTTTCCATTTCCTTAAGCCGAGCCTGCCTATCTTCTTCTGCTTTTTTGCCCTGCTCCAGTTGCTTCCTCTGCTTCTCCCTAGCCTCAATTATATCTCTGAGTATAGCTGATTTTGAAGTGAAAAAACCGTATTTCTTATTAATGCCCAGAGACTTAGCTTCCTCTCTAAGCTCACGCCTTCCTGGAACCCTAACCCTCTTACGTGCTATAATAACCACCGAATATTGTACGAAGCAATATTTATAAACGCACGCGTGGCTAATAAAGAAAGCTCATTTTAAATGATGAAAACAGCGCAAACGGGCCGCTAGCTTAGTCTGGTTGGAGCATCCGACTGATAATCGGAAGGTCGTGAGTTCAAATCTCATGCGGCCCATAACCTTTTTTCTGTGAAGTCGCATCATAAAATGAGCATGTATGACGCTCCTATGAAAAAAGGTTAATCAAAAACAGCCCCAAAAAGGTTCTGTTTAATGCAATTTTGCAAAAATTGCTTTGAATACCATGTGGCCCACTCACCTTTTTCAAATCTCATGCGATCCTTACAATTTTTTTCTTCGAAAAAAGGTTAAATACGTGGGGCGCTTATGCCATTATATGAACAAGAAAGCGGCCGCGCTGATTGCGGTTATGGTTTCCGTGGCAATCGTCTTTTACCTGCTCGGCGCCGCGCGAACTGACGCGTCCGAGGAAAGCAGAGCCTCTTTTTTCCTAGAAGCAACGGGCGGCGTCGAGAAAATCGTTTTCCAGAAAGTGAACGCCGAGCGGGCGAAAAACGGGCTCGCGCCGCTTGCCTGGAGCGAGGAGCTCGCTGAGAAAGCGAGAGCCCACTCTGCCAGCATGGCTGAACAGCGCGTTCTGTCGCACGACGGCTTCGAAGAGCGCGTGACGTCTGTGAGTATGCCGTTCCGGGGCGCGGCTGAAAACGTCGCAAAAGTATGGAGCCCTGAAGGAAAAAAAGACGAAGAGGTTGCTGACGATGCTGTTTCGCAGTGGATGGGCAGCGAGGGCCACCGCACGAACATTCTCGGCCCGTATTCTTACTCGGGCGTCGGCGTCCGGTACAATGAAGAAGAGGGCTTTTATTACTTCACGCAGATTTTTTATTCTTGATTATTGCGCTGGCAGGGTGGATTGGTAGGCCTGGTTTGACATTTTTTTTATTTCGTCCGCCTGCCTGCCGAAGTACGACTCGAACTTTGACGTCGTCAGCAAGAGCTTCGTGTTGCCTTCTTTTTTCGCCTGCAAAAAACCTTTTTCAGTGAGCTCGTTGATGTAATCGTACGCTTTGTTGCCGATGATTTTAACGATTAACGACTGCTTCACTGGCTGCTTGACGGCGATGAGGCCGAGCGTGCGGAGCACTGCTTTTGAGAAGTCCGCGGACACGGCGAGGTGAGATACTTTTTCCGAGTATCCTGCGCGCAGGCGCATCATGTACTTGCCGCTTTCCGTCTTGACTATTTCGAGTGCCGAGTCCCGCGCGTTGAACTCTTTCATCAGGTCTTCCATTATCTTCAAAGACAATGAGAACGAGTCGACGCCCATGACTTTCGTCAGCTCGTTTATCGTCAGGGGATCTGGCGACATGAACAGGGCCGCTTCGGCTATGCGCTTGGCGTCCATAACGAATCAACTAATTATCGCTGCTTTTCCCGGCGTTATCGGCTTTCTTTCCGTTTCCACTGTTTGCGTGGCCGTTTCCGTTGGAGTGGATTTGAATGAAGATTTCGCCGAACATTTTCTCCTGCCACATGTCGATTTCGTTCTTGTTCGCCAAGTGCAGGACGGGCACGAAGTTCTCGACCACGTCGTCCGCGTCTCGCCTGCGCAGGAGGTTCGAGAAAGTCGTCATTTTCTGGCTGTCCGCGGTGCTTTTGATGCGGGACATCACGTCTTCCAGCAATTTCTCGAAGTTCTCGCCATCCTGCTTCATCAAGTAAATAAGCGGCTGGGGGATAGCGTTGACTACGACGCGCTTCTCGGACGCCTGCTTTTTTTCCTTGAAGATGGCGTCTTCGATGGCGTCGATTAACTCGTCAAGGTTGACTTTTCGTTTCGTCACGCGGAGCATGGGCTCGAGCGTGGGGAACACTGGCTCGGCGATTATCGCGTCAGGAATGTATATCGGCTCCAAGATGCCCAGCTCTTCCTTGAGGGTCCAGGCGTCAGACTTGAAGCGGAGAAGTATGGAGCACGCAAGTATGGCGTTCGCTGGAACTCTGAAGTCCATTTTTTTCATTTCACGGATGCGCTCCATGAACTTCTGCGACAAAAGGGAAATGTCAATGTCCCACGGGTTCATTTTCTCGCTTTTCACAACTGAATAAAGCATTTCTTTCCATTCCGGCTGCTGGGTGAGCGTAACTATATCGATACCTTCAGAAGCAGAAAGAGCATTCTCATGCATATCTTTTTCAGGCGTTTCCACTTGCGTCACCGCGTAAAATGAAGGCGTCCGTATATAAAAACATACCTTTAAATACAACGTGCTAAAAAATACTACGAAAGCCGCTCAAACAAAGTGGTTTTTTATGAAAAGAGGACTCAAGGTTTTCTGCCCGAACTGCTCGCAGGAGTTCAACATTTCCAAGTCCGCGTCGGAAGGCGACACTGAGCAGTGCCCGCACTGCACGGCGCGCCTCGAAGTGATTAAGAAAAACAAGAAAATCGACGTGCGCCTGCTTGAGCATCAGGACGAGAGCGTCGAGATAGAAATGACTGAAGAGCCTGAATTCGAGGACTACGAAGAGTGAAATTTGTTTTTCTAGAATCGTTTGCTCTTCTGAAAGTCATTTTACAGAATTGCTTAAAAACGGAAAAACTGGCGAACGGGAAATTCGCCAGCGTGTGGTTTTCTTGGTTTTTTACTGCTTCCTCACCAGCAGCACTGCGGCTGCGCTCACGAACAGCACTGCCACGAGCGCCGCATCAAATCCCGGCGCTGGCGAAACTGTGACTCCTCCTGTTGTCGTGTATGACACGAACAGGCTTTCTGTGTCAGTAAAAGCAGGGTCTTCTACTGAGCCGTCGTACGCCGTGAAGTAGTAAGAGTGAGTGCCGCTGGAAAGTATTGTCGCGTACGAGTATTCTTTTCCGTCGGTGAAGTCAGTGTCCGCTGCGTCTGTTTCAGTCATGTCGTGGCTTGTTCCGTCGATGTTCACGCGCACGTAGTTCATAGTGTCGTTGTCAGCGTCAGTGACAGTCAGGCTGAACGTGAAGTAAGTGTACTGGTCTCCTGACGAGGGTGAGACGCTTCCTGAGAGCACTGGCGGGTTCGTGGCCCCGAGTATTTGGACGGCTCCTGAGTTTTCAGAGTTAGGTATGACGAAGTAAGTGGTGCCGTTTATCGTTGTTGTGTTGTACTTCCCGACTGAACCGGAAACACTTAAGCAGCCTGATTCGTTGTAGACGTTCTGAATGTCGTGGCCGCCTACTGTCGGGCTGTTCAAGTAGCATATTTTTGACAGGGACGCGTTGTTGACTTTCACGTAAATCGTTTTCAGGGAAGTGTTCCTGTAGTTAGATTCGTTGAGAGGCGCTGTGATTACGAACGTTCCGTTCAAGTTGTTCACGCCCACTTCGGCTGTCCAATTCGTGTAGTCCGGGGATTCCGAGAAGTTCATTGGTATCTTTGCGACGAGCGTGCCGCTGTTCCAGACGTAAACGTCAGTGTCGTTGAAAACCGCGTTTTGCGAGACGTCCGAGCCGTTGGCGAGCTTGAAGTCCAACCCGCTTGCCGGGATTATTGTTGTCCCGTAAGTGATGTTGATGCCACTTACTGTTATCGAGCCAGGCGAGCCTATGCTTAAGTTGATAGGCATGTCGCACGCATCGGTTCCGCACTCTTCAAATATGTCCGAGGGCGAGAAGTTCGCTTTTTCTAATATTAGTTCTGTTCTCGGCTGGGTCCATAAACGCGTTTCGCTTATTCCTATTCCTGCTTTGTTCGGGTAGCCCCAGTACCTGAGTATCGTGCCGTCATATGTCAATGCCATTACTGTCGGG
>JAVYMF010000014.1:0-12828 GCA_038736665.1 archaeon
GTTTGCCGCACGAGAAGCATCTTACTGGTATTATCATGGCAATTAACCTCATCTGTATGACTTGATGGGCTTGGCGCGCGCTCCTTTTCTCAGGAACTTCTTGGCTTCTTTCCTGCGCACGTCATCGACTATTATAGTCCTGTCGTATTTCGCGAAAACGTCTTTAAGGCCGTCATTCTTGCTCCAGGCGACAAGCGCTTTTCCGATGGCAGTCCGGCATGCTTGGGCTTGGCTCATCACCCCTCCGCCTTTGACGTTCGCCGCGATGTCCAGGCCTTTCTCGAATCCCGTGCCTAGGACGTCGGCGGCTATTATTATCGGCTCGAGTATTATTTGCTTCGCGTACTCAGGGTTGTAGACGTCTATCGGCTTTCCTTTTACGCGCAACGAGCCTTTTCCTTCTTTTATCCGCACGCGAGCGATTGCTGTTTTTTTCTTGCCTTTTGTGACGATTGCTTTGGTTCTTTTAGCAGCTGTCATCTTCAACCCTTCCAGCCTATTTTTTTGCACAGGAATTCCACGGTTACGTGCTTTTTGTCTGTGTCCTTCAGCTCAAACGCCTTGCTCGCCTTGCCTTCAAGCTCCTTGGGAACGCCTATGTAAGCCTTGATGCGTTTCATTGCGTTCAAGCGTCTGGATGAGTGGCTAGGCAGCATCCCGCGGATAGTGCGCTTCACGAACAGGTCAGGCCTGCGAGAAACTTTCGGGCTGTGCTCCGGCAGGGAAATATTCCTTATCTCGAACTTTTCCCGGTATCTCTGAATTATGTCCTTCTCGTTTCCAACTATGATCATTTTTTCAGCGTTCACTATCGCGACGTTTTCTCCTTCAAGGGCTTTTTTGGCAGCTTGAGTGGCGACGCGCCCCAGCACGCAGTTTTCCCCGTCGAATACTATCATAATAAATCACTGCAATATGGTTATCTTAGTTCCTTTCGCGTTTTTGTCCATAAGCTCTCTTATAGTCATTACAGAACCTTTCTTTTTTATTTTATCAGCGGCAGCTTTAGAAAAGCTAAGAGCAGCTACGGTTATTCCGTGGTCCATCTCTCCTTCTGCCAGGACTTTTCCGGGCACTACAACGACGTCGCCTTCTTTCGTGAAAGAGTTCAGCTTCCACACGTTCACACCCGCGTTTTTTCTCCTAGGTCTTTCTAGCTTTTCAGCTACGGAAAGCCATATGGGCTTCTTTGACTTTTTCAGCTCCACAATGAGCTTTTTCAGTTTGGGGTTTGTCGTTCCAGCTTTCATTTTTTTCACTCTGTTATTACAAGTGCAGGGGACGCGATTTATTCATCCCCCGCATTTTTTTGCAGGGAGTTTTGAACGCGCGTGGGCACTTAGCCATTAGGCCCTCAACCTAACCCGTTTTCCGTGAGCTTCTTTTGCGAACTTTTCTCCGCAAGAAAAGCCCTGTCCAGGCTCCGGCACCCCTGCGTTTCTTGTCATTTTTTTATCTGATCTTCCAGCTCGCCGGTTTTCTTCTCGAGTATCTTCAGGGCTGCTTTCAGCAGATCTTCAGGCCCGAGGTTTCCGAACGACTCAACTTCGAAGTCGAAATTGCGTTCGTTTGTTTTCTGCGAGTTGTAAGAGCATAAGCAAGGCTGAAATTTAGCATGCTGCTTCCCTCTCCCTAGTATAGCCTTAGCTTCTAGGCGAAGCGCTTGGCCTTCTCCTAATTGAATTATAGGAATGTCCCCGTAGACAGGCTTGATTTCCTTGTCCTTGCTTTTCAGGTCTTTCGCGTAAACCATCGCCGGTCCCTGGACATCCAGTGTGAGTATCACTGAGCATTTGCTGCAGTTCCCACCGCAACACTCATCCGCGACTTCGTAAGACTTTAGGTCAGTAGTCAGAGGTATCATCCCCATCCTGTGGCTGATGTACTCGTCGAACATACTTGAAGTGTTCTCGTAAAAGTCAATCTCGTCAATGGCCATCACAGGCACTTCTGACATCATCGCCCGTCTTATGGCGTTAGCCATCGACGCAGGAGCGTCCTTCAAAAAGAACTTCATCTTATTTTCGCTGACTTTCAGGTCTTCTATTTTCAACATAACCACCAGATTATACGCGGCGTCCTCTCTTCCCGCCTGGCTTTTGCGTTGTGTCATGCGGGATTGGCGTGACGTCCTCGATTCTCCCTATCCTCAGGCCGCTTCTTGCCAGCGTTCTTATGGCCGCCTGCGCACCCTGTCCGGGAATCTTTGAATCATGCCCTCCTGGGGCGCGCACTTGAATGTGTACCCCGAACACGCCCTTGTTTTTAAGGGCTTCGGCAACTTTTTGAGCGGCTATCATAGCGGCTGTCGGCGAGCCTTCTTTCCTGTCAGAGTCGACGACCATTCCGCCAGAGCACTTCGCCAGCGTTTCAGCACCAGTCTCGTCAGTAACAGTGATTATCGTGTTGTTCTTGGACGAGTAAATGTGGGCAATGCCCCAGTTTTCTTTCCTCATGAACCAGATCACTTTTTGAGTTTCTTCTCTATCTTCTTAACGTCTTCTTCTGCTTCTATCTCTATTTCCTCGTCAATCGCTTCTTTAGCTGTTTCTTCCTCTGCTTTGTCCGGCTTTGTCTTAGAAGCGATGTCCTCGATGGCAGTCGCCGGCGTCGTGGACCCGCGTATTATCTCCACAGGCTCGCCGTACCACGAGATTTGTTTTTCTTTTTCTACATCCACGGTCATTCCAGGAGACGTCGCTTTTCGCCCGTTAACCGCAATATGGCCATGAGTGATAAGCTGACGCGCCTGCTTTGCCGACGCTGAAAGGCCACTTTTCCAGACTCTTGTCTGCAGGCGCCTTTCAAGCAGGTCCTCAACTTTCAATGACAAAACATTGTCAAGAGTGGCTCCTTTTTGAACGAAGCCCATCTTCTCAAGCTTGGAGATGAGAGCGGCTTCTTTTTCTTTCCTCTGCTCCGCAGTCAGGCCCACGAGCTCCCGCGCGATGTTCCTGTACTTCTTCAGTTCGGTTCTCGCTTTCCATATCTCGCGCTTGTTCTTCAAGCCGTATTCCGACATGAGGAGGTTTTCTTCTTCAATTCTCTTTTTCTGCCACGGGTGCGATGGCGTCTTGTATTTTTTCTTGAGCTTTCTCGGGTCACCCATAAGTATCACTTTTTAACATTATAGATTTTTCCTTACTTCTTGCCTTTCTTTTCTTCGCCTTTCGCCGCCGGCATTTCTTTCTTCTTTGTAACTCCGAGACTCAATCCTTTTCGGCCGCTTGTTTTAGTGCGCTGCCCGCGGCAAGTGAGCCCGAACATGTGCCTGACGCCCCTGTACGACTTCATGCTGATTTCTTCTTTCACGTCGTTTTTCTGCACAAAATCCAAATCAGACGCTATCAGATGCTTTGATTTTCCGGTTTCAGGGTCTTTTTTCCTGTTCAGCATCCACTCAGGAATACCGTGTGTCTGAGGGGAATTGATGATTTCCTCGACTTTCGCCAGCTGCTCTTCAGTCAGGTTGCCGATTTTTTCCGAGCGCGGAACATTCAGCTCACGCTCTATGACTTCAGCTATGGAATCGCTTAAGTTCACGCCAATTCCTTTGATCCTGTTTATCGCTTTGGCTATCCTGTCATGGCCGTTTATTTCTTTTCCGGCTATTCTCAAACGTCCTTTGAATTCCGCTTTTTCGGCGGTTTTCTCAGCCAATCATTTCACCGAATTTCGAAAGAAATTACTTTTTCACTGAAGGTCATTGCCGCGAACGGCTCGCCCACCAACAGCGCGCTGTTGGATTGCGCATACTGGTACAAGGAGAAATGCGAGCACCAGTAGTTTCAGCGATATAGTTCTGCATAAAAGGGTTTATAAAGGTTATCATTCTCGCTTTGTTTTTTTCTTGTACACGAAATCAGGGTGGCATTGATAATAGCGTTCCCACCATTTGTAATAGTTGATTAATCCGAGCTCTTTCCCCATGAGCTGGGCCTGGTGAGGGGATATCCTGCCGCTGCGGACTCCTTTCATTATCCTGTCGAACTGCTTTTTCTTTTTTCTAAACAGCTCGTTGTCGACCAGGTGAGGATTCATTATGTTGTTTATCTTTCTTGCCGCTTGACTTAAGTCGCGGTCCACTTCTTTTTCCAGGCGGCACCTTCTGAACTCCTCCTCTTGGGCAGCTTTCTCGCGCTCGTATTCCTCGCGCTTCTCAATTTCAGCTTGCTTTGCTGCCGCCTTTTTCCCGAAAATCTTGAGGAGTTCTTCGCAGAACTTCTTCGATGGCTGTATGCCTCGCTTTTTCATCTCGAGAGCCGCTTGCCCAACGTTTATTTCGCCGCGGCCCAGCCTCTTCAGCAGTCGCTTCTCAATCTTCTTCTTCTCAATGTCATGCAAAGCCATGAGTTAATTATCAAAAATAGGTTTTATATTTGCATTCCTCTTTTTGTTTATCATGGTTTTTCCTAAATTTAAGGGCAAGCACAAGCATGATGCGATGTTCTCACCTAAGGATTACATAGCTTACAGGAGAAGAAAAGGGGATTTTAACCCTAAAAAAATTCCAGAGGGCGTTATAATTTGCTATGACCCCAATATTTTTGATTACTTGATGAAAAGCAATATGCTCGTCAAGTACGACGGGATGTATGCCGGTGGCATTTATGAAATCAAAGGTACTGGCAACAAAGTTGGCATAGTTTACGGCTTCGGAACGGGCTCACCTATAGCGGTTATCGTGCTTGAAGAACTAATAGCAATTGGTGTTAAAAGATTCGTGAACATCGGTTCGGCTGGAACGCTGCAGAAGCGTCTGAAAATCGGCGATATCGTCGTTTGCGACAAGGCGATAAGAGACGAGGGCACGTCTCACCATTACTTGAAGAGCTCAAAGTATTCGTTCGCTTCAAAGAAATTAACGTCGAAGCTGGAGAACCAGCTAAAAAAAGAAGGGCTGAAATACGTCAAAGGGACTTCTTGGACCATTGACGCGCCGTACAGGGAAACCATCTCCGAAGCAAAGCAGTATCAGAAAGAAGGCGTGCTAACTGTCGAAATGGAGGCGTCCGCGCTGTTCGCCGTAGCGTCAGTCAGAAAAGTGGAGATAGCTTCGATGTTTACGGTTAGCGACTCGCTCGCGGACTTGGAGTGGAAGCCGGAGTTTCACAGCAACGACTTCAAAAAAAGCGTTGTCAAGATTTATGAAGTCGCCAAGAACGCGCTGCTGAGCTGATTTTTGTAGAAAACGAGACGCGGTGGGTGAGATTTGAACTCACGAGCCCCGAGGGGCACCAGCTTTCCAGGCTGGCGCACTGCCGCTATGCGACCACCGCATTCTCTTATTTGATGATTTTCTTGGTTTTTATTACAGCGCCCGAGCGCATTCCGTCAATCGTCTTCTTGTCGTGCAAAGCCACACCGACGCCTATCAACCGCTCGTTGCTCATGAGCGCGACAGGCGTTCCAGCGACGACGTGCCCCGTAATCGACTTTACTCCTGCTTTGTACACATCAGCGCCGTTCATAACGTTTTTCACGGCGCTTTCTCGGATTTCGGCTTTCGCAAAGCCTTTCACGGCGTATTCAAGAGGGCGGATTATTGACGCGAGCAGTTCAGGGCGTTCGTTTTTCAGCGCGACCGCGTCCTGAAGGCACGTTAATGAAACTGATTCGTTTTCCTTGAACGGCCCTGAGGTTGTTCTGCGCAGTTCAAGCATTTTAGTTTTCACGCCTAATATTTTGCCGACGTCGTCCACAAGCGAGCGCACGTACGTGCCGTGCTGGCAGTGCACGGAAAATAGTACAAAGTTGTCTTTTGTTTCGAGAATCTTTATCTCGTAAATGTTTCGCGTCCGTATGTTTTTCGCTACTGCGCTCATTTCAGGCGGCCGCTGGTATATTTTTCCAGTGAACTCAGAAAAAGCTTTTTTTATTTTTTCTTCTTCGATTTTTTTCTCCGTCTGCATCAGACATACGTAAGTTTTATCGTGTTCCTGCAGGTATTCCAGGAGCTTGATGCCGTTTCCGACGAGGACGGGCAGCACTCCTGTGACGTTCGGGTCCAGCGTTCCGGAGTGTGCCGTTTTTGTTCCCAGCATTTGTTTCACTGCTAGGCTGACTCTCGCGCTCGTCGGGCCTTTGGGTTTGTCTAGGATGATTATTCCGTTCATTTTTTCGCCGCCGGCTTGGCCGAGGGCTTAGTTGGGGTTTTCTGTGCTACTGAAGGTTTCTCTTTTTTCTCCTTAGCTTTCACTGTCTTGCCAGGGGGGACGTTCGCCTTAGCGTTTATCGGCTCGATGTGTTTCACGTTTATCCGCCTTTCTTTCACGTGCTCCCCTGCTATGATGACGAAATTCTTGTCGGCCACGCTTTTGATTACGGCGCTTTTGCCTGCGTCCGCTCCCCGAGTGATTACGCACACTCTACCTTCCTCTATTAATGCCATTGTTTTTCACCTCTTCTTTGTTTTGCTTATTAAGTCCATTATCGTGTTAAGCGTTTGGTTGGCGTTCAGCCGCGTCGTGTCAATGACGAAATCATACGCCTTTACGTCTTTGACGTAATCGAAGCCGTACATTTTCTTCCAGTCGCGGCGCTCTATTTTCTCGCGCTTTTTAATGCTTTCTTCAGCGGCTTTTATTGTCCCGCCGTCGCGTTTCGCCGTGCGCTTGGCGCGCTCGCGCAGCGACGCGACTATCAGTATTTTCAAGTCCGCGTTTTTTATTTGGAATGCGCTTAGTTTACCGTTTACTACGATGTTCCCTTTTTTTGCCTCTTTTTTCTGGTACGCATCGAGTTCTTCGTGGAACCGGCGTTCAGAGGCAGGATTTTTTCTCTGATGTTCCCAGTACTCTTTGATGTCCATTCCGTGTTTTTTAGCTATTTTTTTGTGGATTTCGCCTATCGTTAGTAGCCGGTAGCCGAGCCGTTTCGCGACTGCTTTTGCGAGAGTGGTCGAGCCGGCTCCCGGCTCGCCGCTTATTGTTATTATCATATTCAGCGTTTTTATTTCAGGTATTTTTGGGCGGAGGCGTCGGCATCTGCGCGTGCTATCTGGCCGGCGGTTATTCTGGCCTGCGTTTTGATGATTTTTTCAGCGCATCTGTGGCACAGCGTACCGGAATATTTTCGGCCGCATTTTTTGAGCGTTTTCGCGAGTTTTCTGTGGGTTTTGACGCCTGCCAGGCGCGTTCCGCATAATGAGCAGTATGAGCGCGTGTGTTTTTTTCTCTGGTAGTATTCGACGTTTCGTTTTCCCGGCGTTTTTTTCTTCTTTTTTCTGAGAGAGCGCGTTTTGAGTCCTGGTCTTGGCATGGTGAATCATCTCTTATTACTTTTCTTTTTGTTTTCTTTTTTTTGCTTTCCTGTACTGCGAGTATGCAGTTTCTATTATAATGGTGGTTATTAGTGAAACTAGTATGTACCAACCCAGCCATCCTAGGTTGTTGAACAGGGGAACGCCGCTTACCACGAAGCCCGCGGGGCCGTACCGTATTCCTACGGCCGAAAGCACTATGATGAATGGTATGGCTGTGTACATCATGGGTTTGAATGACATGCTCATCTGTTCCTTCATGAGTGCCATTATTTCAGCGTTTTTTCCGCTGATATCTGCTTTCGGGTCTTTTTTGAGGGCTTCGTTCATCTCTTTTTGCAGCTCTTTGACTCTTTCTTGGATGAATTCTGTTCTGTCGCGGTTCACGAGCTTTTTGTTTATGATACTCGAGATTAATGCCCCTATAACTGCTATTGCCGCTACTTCGTATCCTGCGGGGGATATTATCATTTCAAGCCTCACCTAACAATCCTTTTAGGGCAGGCATCATTTCAAAAGCCTGCTGGGTGGCGAGTTCTTCGTACATCTTGTACAGTATGCCTACAGTAAGAAGTATTCCTGTTCCTGTTCCGAGGGCCCCTGTGAGGTCCGCGAATACGGCTAGTGCGCCGACTGCTATTGAACCGAGCACTGTTATCATGGGAATGTACCTCTCTAACACGCTTTCAATGACGCGCGGGTCCCGCCTGAATCCTGGCACGTGAAGGCCGACCTGCTGCAGCTGTCCTGCGACTGCTTTCGGGCCCATATTGCTTAGTTCGACCCAAAATTTTCCGAACACTACGCACAGCACTATCATCGCCAACGAGTACGCCAGTATGCTCAGGAGTATGTCAGGGCTTCCGAGAGTTATCCCTATGTTTGTAGGGGTTCCGAAAGCGGCATGCGGGGCTTTCAAGTAGTATGCTATTCCGTTTATTGGTTGATTGTTTGGCCCGAATGTTCCGAGCAGGGGAAGCCCCACTTTCTGCAGCGCTATGCCGAAAAGTTGAATGTTGGCCAGCAGCGCTGCTGCGAATATGACTGGGATGTTCGAGACATAGAAGAACTTTATGGGGTATTTCGCCCCGTATCCCCTTATTCTGCCAAATGTTAGAGGCACCTCGATTTTCATTGATTCAGCGTAAACTGCCATCAGGAACACCAGTACCGTGAACAATAATGGGAATACCGCTGTTTCAGGGATGTTGCCTGTCATTATGCCCTGGAGCAGCTGAGGCACTAATCCGACGTAAGTCCCTGTGGGTGCGACCCATGCGAACGCCTGCCATATTATTGTGAACGACACTCCTGCTGCGATGAACAGTCCTATTCCTGAGCCAATTCCGTATTTTGAAACTAGCTCGTCAAGGTACATCAGTATTATGGCTCCGAACGCCAGTTGGGCTATGAGGAAAAGCATGTTGAATATTCCAGGGGATGCCGGCACGAAGCCGCTGCCTACGTAAATGGCCGCTTCGAAGAAGCAGAAGGCTATTGAAGTAAGTTTCTGCAGTCCGTGGTACAGTTTTTTCTGCTCTGGATCGCTTATGTCGATGTTGATTATCTTAGCGCCCATTAGAAGCTGGAGTATAATCGATCCCATGACGATGGGCCCTATACCCAGTGTTGCGAGCGTTCCTATCTTTGAAGCCATGATGAGCTGCAGCGTTTGAAGGTAAGAAGACTGGGTTTCCACAGTGCCGACAGGTACTATCGTCCCCATGACAGCGAAAACAAGCAGCGCGAATCCTGTCCAGATTATTCTCTGCTTCAATACAGGCTTCTGGGCCGGAACTTCTATTTCCGGCAGCAAGCGAATTATCGGCTCGAATGCTTTAAGGTTCAAGTTTTTTCACCAGCTATGACCGCGGTTCCTCCGGCTTCCTGTATTTTTTGCTTCGCTTTTTCAGAGAACGAGTATGCGGTGATTTTCAGAGGACGTGTTGTTTTTCCTCCGCCCAGTACCTTGCCGTAACCGTGTTCTATGACGTTAATCTCGTTTTTGTCAGAGAGTTTTTCGACATCCCCAAGGTTGATGGCTTTTTGCCTTGCATGTATGCTGAAGAAGCCCTTGTGATGCAATCTCTCTGGCTCGTACTTGTAAATATGCATTTTATTTCTTTGGCTGCGCTTGACTGAGCCGCGGCCCATGCGGCTGCCTTTTCCTCTTCCTCGCTTTGCTTTGCCGCGCCCGACATGCCGAGTCCCGCGCTGCTTCGTGATCTTGCGCTTGTGCCTTCTCATTTAAATCATTCTCTCCAGCAGTTCGTTGATTTTTTCTTTCCTGTAGCCGAGGTCTCCTTTGAGCGAGAAAGGTTTTTTCGTCGACTTGAACCCTTTTCTAGGTGGGTGCAGCCGGAAAGGCTGCTTTATTCCTGCTTCCTTGTACTTTTTTTTGCCTTCAAAAAGCTCTTTTGCTGTTACTTTTTTCTCCTTCAAGTACTCGAGGGTTACTCTCCCTCCTGAAGTTGTTCTGCCCCATTTCATTAGCATTTTTTCGTATGTTTCTGGTTTTATTTCTCCGTACGTGACGTAGTCCTTTACTTTCTGAAGCATGCCTTTTGACGTTTCGTTCTCAGGAAGCACGACACAGTTATTCACGTTCTTTAGCAGCATCATTTGCATCGTGTCTTCTATGTCTTTCCTGACGCCAACTTTTCCGCGTATTCTTATTGCTGCGAACATCATTCATCACTGTTCTTTTGTTTTCATTTTCCTGGTTTGCTTGAGGGCGTTTATTGTGGCTTTGCCGAAGTTAAAAACCGTGCGAGAGCTTCCTTTTGTCTTTGACCATACGTCTTTCACGCCCGCCAGCTCGAGTATTTTTGCCGCCGTGCTTCCAGCGACTATTCCCGTTCCTTTAGGGGCCGGCATTAGGTCGATTGAAACGGACGAATAGCTGCCGTGAACTTTGAAGGGCAGCGAGTGCTTTTCGCCGCATCCGCATTGCCATGAGCCGCATCCTCTTTCGATGTGCATTATGTTTTTCTTGGCCTCGCGCACGGCGCGTTCTATCGTGGGCCGCACTTCGTTTCCTTTGCCGGTTCCTACGCCTACGTAGCCGTTTTTGTCGCCAACTGCGACTGTGATCATGAATGATCCTCTTCTGCCGGAGTCTGTGGTTCTTTGCACTGTCTTGATGTTAAGCACTTCTTCCTGCAGGTTAGGTACCAGTTTGTCCACTATTTCCGGCTCAAGTATGGCCATGTTCCTGGCGTACACCTGCTCCATGTCAGTGATTTCGCCGGCTAGCACCATCTTGCCTAAGGCTGTTTTAGGAACCCATTCTTCGGTTTTTTCTTCGCGCGGTTTTCTTTCTTCTCTGTGTTGGGCCATTTTTCATAACCTCTTCATTTTTTCGCTTTGCCTTCTTTTTTTGGGCGCGCCGGTTTTATGCCCTTGTCAATTTCGTTTTTGGCTTCCTTGACGGTCGGCTTAAGTATCCTTTCTTCTTCCGGGAAAGCTTCACTCTCGTGAGGTACTATCAGCCCGGCGTCTATCGCTCCTTTGAGCGCCGCGAAAGCGTTTGAGCCGTGAACAGGCGTTCTCAAGCCTATGTCCAAGATGCATTCTTTCACTTTTTTAGCGCCGGCTTTTTTGCCTATCAGGTACCCTGTCAAGTAGCAGGCTGACGCGTTGCCGTTATGACCTTTGTAGCCGTATTTCTTTAGTTCCAAGGACGTCGCGTTTGCGATGGTCTTGTCTCCGTTAGCAGAGTATTCCACGGCTTGGCAGACGCATTTGTTCGTGGAAGTCCTTACGACTAGCCTCGTCTTGCCTGATTTTAAAAGCGCCAGCCGTTTTGATGGGTCCGTTAGACCTTTTCTGCGCCTTTTCTGCTTGATTTTGAATACGACCTTTCTGGCCATTTTTATCACTTAATATCTTATTTTTTCTTTTCTTGCTTCCAGAGTTTTTTCTCTGTCATGTAAAGCTTTAAGTGGGATTTGTCCCTGAAGTACCCTCCTTTTATCATTAGGTACAGCTTCCTGTAGCTTTCTTTTGTTATTTTCGGCTGCAGGGAGTTTAACTCATCCCTCAGCGAGCGAACTTTCTTCATCCACTCTTTTTTTCCTTTTATTCTCGCTCCGTAAGCCCCGCGTTTTTTCCGCGGCCTTTTCTCCGCCCTTTTTTCTTCTGGGCAGCGATTTTCCTCGCCCGTCCGCGGCTGGGGGATCGGAACTCGCGCACTTCTATGGCGCGCTTTCCTATGAGCGTTCTTACGTCGTCTTTAGTCATGGCCTGCACAGCTTCTTCCGGCTTGTTTATGCGTATTTTGCTGACGCCGACTTTCATTACGTCAGCAGCCATCCTCTTTACTTGCTTAAGGTCCATGGTTTATCACTTTTTTGCAGGCGCTTTTTTCTGCGCCGCTGCTTTTTTCACTTCGGCGGCCGCCTTTTTTTCCTCTGGAGTCGGGGCGGTTTCGCCCGCTATTTTTTTCAAGCCTTTCTCAGCTTCTTCTGCTTCTTTCGCGGTTATTTTTTCTTCTTTCGTGGGCTTCGTTTCTTCCGCCACCTGGGCCAGGCTGCTTTTGGATGCCTGCTTCGCAGTTTTTTCTTCTTTTTTCTTTTTTTCCTGCTTCTTTGTTTTTTTGAAAGGCTTGTTTAATATTATTATTTTTTTCTCCTCGGCTTTTTTTGCTATCCGCAGTTTTTTCTTCATTCCAAGCGCGGCGCTCAAGCGTATCGCCTGCTTTTTCGCGTCAATGCTTTCCAGCTGTTTTTCGTTCTTTACGAGCACTTCCTCGTATCCTGAGGGGTGTTTTCCACGCACTTCTTTCGGCTGCCTGTAGCCTACGGTGGGAACGTGCCCGCGCGATTTTTTGCCGAGGGCTTGCCACGAATATATCCCGCGTGGTTTTCTCCATCTCGGATTGTTTTTTATGGCTATTCTTGTCTGGGAATATTGTCGGTGGAACCTCGGTTTTTTTCTTTTTTTAATCATGATCATTCACTTTTTTTTAGTTATGAATATGCCATCCTGGAAGATTCTGATGTCTTTCCTGCGGATTCTTGTAGCCTGCTCGATGTTAGCGGCTGTCTGGCCGACTTCTTCGATGTCAAGCCCTTCTGCTTCAATGATATCCCCTTTTATTGTGACTTTTGTTGCTCCGACTATTTTAGCGAACCTTGGCTTTTTTTCGCCGGCGAAGTTCTTTATGACGACGCGGTCTTTTTCGACGCTTACGTTTATCGGGAAGTGCTTGTAAAGTATTTTCAGAGAGTACTTGTGGCCTTTTTCTA
The DNA here is from genome assembly GCA_038736665.1 of archaeon. Lineage (GTDB taxonomy): Archaea > B1Sed10-29 > B1Sed10-29 > B1Sed10-29 > JAJRYS01 > JAVYMF01. The sequence goes on from JAVYMF010000014.1 coordinate 12,511, forward strand.
CGCCGCTGATCATGTTTTTCACGTGTGCGGTGATGCTGCCGAGGTTTGCTTTTTCCTGAGTTTTGGCGTTTTCCACTTTTAGCGTCAGGACACCTTCTTTTTGCTCGGCTTTCACGCGGTCAAGCTTGAAAGATTTCCTGAGTTCTCCGAGCTTTCCCTTCACAGTCACGTCTTTTTTGGTAACGCTGACTGTTACGCCCTGCGGCACTGTTATTTCGTATTCAACCATTTTATTCACTTTAATCGTTATTCAGTAAACGAATGCTATGAGCTTTCCTCCGACTCCTGTCGCTTTTGCTTCTTTGTGGCTTATGACGC
>JAVYMF010000015.1:0-12601 GCA_038736665.1 archaeon
GCGGACCAAATGGACTTCTTGGATAGGGACGCGTACTACTCAGGAGCCACGTACGGCGTCATCGACATCGAGCGAACCATCAAGACGATGGCTCTCGTTAGCAACGAAATAGTTTTTTACGAGAAAGGCATCAACTCCGTGGAGGCGTTCCTAATAGCCCGCGACCACATGTACTCGTCAGTGTACGTGCATCACGTCGCCTCGATAGCCGATAAGATGTTGCTGCGGGCCGCTGAAAGCGCAATAAAAAACATCCCTGATTTTTACGCTTACACCGACGACCAGCTGCTGTCTGCCCTGCGCGGCGCGAACGCGTATTCTAAGGAAATGATTGACAGGATAATTTACAGGAACCTGTTCAAGCGCGCGCTCGTCGTCAGCTCGATGGGCGTCAGGCACGAGACGCTGGAAAAGCTACGTGAGCTCGCGTCGCTCGGGGAGAAAAAAATAGAAGAAAAGCTGTGCTCCAGGACAGGCATCAAGAAAGGCTACGTGCTCGTCGACATGCCTGCCGAGAACTTGAAGGTCGCTGAGCCGCGCCTTAAGAGCGTGAACGTGCGCCTGCTGCGAAAGGACGGCGCTATGGTGCCCGTTTACCAGGTTTCAGGAGTGGCCCGCGCTCTCTCGAAAAAAGAAAGCACTCATGAGCTGTTTTCTGTGTTCTCGCGCAGGGAAGATGTGCCTGAAGCGAAGAAAGCCGCGGAAAAGCTACTTAAATAACAAAGCCCTAATTTTTTGAGCGGATTCTCATGATTCCCGTAAAAGAGCTCAAGAAACAGCTGAAAGCCAAGACGGACGTCAGCCCTGACGAGTATTACCCAACAGGCGTCCTTAAAGAAAAAGGCTTTTTCAGGAAGCAGTGCGCGAATTGCGGGGCGTTCTTCTGGAGCGTTAAAGACGATGATTTGTGCGGCGAGCCAGAATGCTCAGGAGGATACTCGTTCATAAGAAACCCTGTCGGCAAAAAAATGACGTTCATCGAAACGTGGAAAAACTTCTCATCCTTCTTCAAAAAAAGAGGGTATTCACCGATAAAACGCTACCCTGTGGCCGCGCGTTGGAGGGACGACACTGACTTTGTGCAGGCTTCCATTTACGACTTCCAGCCGCACGTGGTTTCAGGCGCTTCAAAGCCGCCTGCCAACCCGCTGGTCGTGCCGCAGTACTGCCTGCGGTTCAACAGCGTTGAAAACGTAGGAATAACCGGAAGGCATAACACTGGCTTCGTGATGATCGGACAGCACGCGTTCACCCGACCAGAACGCTATGACCAGCCGAAATACTTCCGCGACATGCTTGAGTGGTTTACTAACGAAGTCAAAATACCAGCCGGCGAAATAAAAGTGCACGAGAGCCAATGGGGGGGAGGCGGAAACCTCGGAGTGTCAATGGAATTCTTCGCACGGGGCTTAGAATTAGCAAACCAAGTTTACATGATGTACAAGATAACTGACTCAGGGTATGAACCGCTCAGCATCAAAGTGCTTGACATGGGCATGGGCCAGGACAGGCCTGCGTGGGTCACAAGCGGGGAGCCAACGATTTACGACGTGGCCTACCCAGGCGTGTGCAGAAAAATCTTCGAGCGCACAGGAGTCTCGCCAGACGAGACTTACGCGAGATTCATTCCTCACGGCAGCGTTCTGGACATAGACGCCAGCAACTCAGAATCGCTGGATAGAATGTGGAAAGAAATATCTAAAAAAATGGGAGTTGACGAAAACACATTGAAAGAGTCCATAATGCCAGCAGCGTCCGCTTACTCCATAGCAGACCATTCGCAGAGCCTTCTCTTCGCGCTGAACGACGGCGTACTCCCGTCAAACATAGGTGGGGGGTATAACCTCCGCGCGATACTGCGGCGATCTCTTGGGTTCATTTACGACAACGAGTGGGACGTTTCGCTGAGCGAAGTGTGTATGTGGCACGCTGAAGAATGGAAAGAGCAGTACCCCGAATTAGTGGAAAACCTGGAGGAAATATTCAAGATAATCGGGTTCGAGGAAAAAAAATACCTCTCTACACTCGACAACGCCCGAAGGAAAGTCGAAGCCGTAATAAAAAAAACAAAGGACGTTGACTTCGACACTCTTGTAAAATTGTACGAGTCAGACGGCGTAACGCCTGAAGTCATCAGGGAAGTGGCCAGAAAACAAAACGTTAGCGTGAACATACCCTCTGATTTTTACTCACGCGTTTCGCAGTCGCACGAATCATCCTCTGCGAAAACAGAGGAAAAGCCCTTTGAAATCGAGGGGCTCTCCGCAACCCAGCGGCTGTATTACGAGCGCGTGCTCGAATTCCAGGCGTACGTCTTGAAGGACTGGATTCAAGAAGGCAAGCATTACGTTGTCATGGACAAGACAGCGTTTTATCCAGAATCAGGTGGCCAGGACTATGACACAGGATTCATGGGCACGTCGCGGGTTACCCGCGTCTACAAAGCAGGGGATGTCATAGTTCACGAAGTTGAGGGCCCGAGCATGCAACGCGGCCAGCTTGTGAACTGCAAGGTCGACGAAGCAAGGCGAACGCAGCTGATGAAGCACCACACTGCCACGCACATAATCAACGGGGCGGCGCGGCGCGTGCTCGGAAACCACGTGTGGCAGGCCGGCTCTGAAAAAAAGACAGACAAGGCGCGGCTGGACATCACTCATTACGACATACCCAGCAGCGAAGAGCTCGAAGAAATCGAGCGCTTGGCGAACGAAGTCATCGCTGAAGCGAGGCCCATCGTAAAGGAAGTGCTCAGCCGCTCTGACGCCGAGCAGAAGTACGGTTTCCGTTTGTACCAAGGGGGCGCAATACCGTCGAACGAGATTCGCGTCGTTGACATAAAAGAATGGGACGTCGAGGCCTGCGGGGGAACGCATGCCGACAACACGTCAGAAGTTGAAAAAATAAAGCTGCTGAAAGCCAAGAAAATCCAGGACGGCGTAATCCGCTTGGAGTTCGTCGCTGGAAATAAGAAGATCTCGGAAACACTGAAGAAACTTGAGGAAGAAAAGCAAAAGAAAAATGAGGGGCTTGCCAGGAAACTGCTTGAATTGGACGCGAATGCCGACGTTGAAGGAAAATCTTATGAAGAGCTTGAAGAACTATTCAAGAAGGCGCTTAAGGAAAAAAAGAAAAGAATTCAAGCTGCCGCCGGCGAAGCGGACGTTTCCGAGGACGTTGTATTCCTGGAGAACGCTGACTTCAAGCTAATGCAAGAAGCTGGAAGAAAAAAAGTACGCGAAAACCCTGAATCGTTCGTTGTCATCATTTCCAACGGCTCAGTGTTCGGCATCCGCGGCGATCAGTGCCCGGTGGACGTCGAGTCGCTCGTCCGTGAAGCGTGCGCGGTGCTCGGCGGAAAATACGGCTCAAAGAAAAATGAGTTCACAGGAGGCGGGCCGAATAAAGAGCGCTCGCGCGAAGCGTTCGAGCGAGCGCGCGCCATGCTGCACCAGAATACTTGAACAATGGGGTCTTCTTATAAACCTGTTTTTGCATAATATATCACGCGGCAGTTGGGCGAGAAAAAGGGATTTCTCATGAGCGAACCTGTTTACGTGCAGAAGTTTGAGGATTTTTTCAGCGCTAAGTACAAGAAAGAGCTGGAGAAGCTCGCCGAGTTCTACCCTGCAAAGCGGTCGCTTAACGTCGACTACAAGATTCTTGAAGAGCATGACCTCGAGCTGGCCGACGAGCTGATACAAAAACCGTCTGAGCTTATTGAATCAGCCGAAGAAGCCGTCAAAAACATGAATGTTGCGAGCTCCGGGGGAGAGCCCATAGCGCCTCACGTGAGGTTCTTCAACTTGCCTCCTGAGTCGACGCTCATCGTAAAAAACATCAACTCCTCCTACTTGGGAAAACTAATCTCCGTAGAAGGCGTTGTCACAAAGATAACTGAAGTCAAGCCGAAGCTGGTTAACGCCGTGTTCGAATGCAACCACTGCGGGAGGATATATTCCATCCCCCAGAATGACAAGTCCGGAAAAATTACCGAGCCTGGCGCTTGCTCGTGCGAGCGTCGCTCGTTTTCCCTTATAGCGGAGCAGTCTCGATTCATCGACACGCAGAAATTCGAGATACAAGAGCCGCTTGAAAAAGTCCGCGGCGGGGAGCTGAGCAGGAAAATATCGGTGGTAATCGACGACGATCTGACAAACGTAATAATACCCGGAGACAAACTGATGGTCACAGGAACGCTGATGCTCCACCCCCCGAAATCCAAGGGAGCGATTTACGATCTGTTCATCGACGCGAACCACACCGCGAAGCTCGAGAAAGAGTTCGAAGAGCTCGTTCTCAGCGAGGAAGAGGAGAAAAAAATCAAGGAACTGTCCAAGGACCCCAAGCTTTACGAAAAAATCGTTGCAAGCATCGCGCCTTCTATTTACGGCCATTCTGAGATAAAAGAGGCTATAGCACTGCAATTGTTCGGCGGAACGCCAAACAAAGTCAAAGCAGACGGAATGAAAATCCGTCCGGACATGCACATCCTGCTCATAGGAGACCCGGGCACGGCGAAGTCGCAGCTGCTTCAGTACGTGAAAATCCTGTCCCCAAAGGGAATTTATGTTTCAGGAAAATCGTCTTCAGCAGCGGGCCTCACGGCGACAGCCGAGAAAGACGACTACGCCGAAGGCGGCTGGACTCTGAAAGCGGGAGCACTCGTGCTCGCTGCAGGCGGAATGGCAATGATTGACGAGTTCGACAAGATGGGCGACGAAGACCGCTCGTCAATGCACGAGGCCATGGAAGCCCAGGAAATACACGTGGCGAAAGCGGGAATAATCGCGACTTTCAAGGCGAACGCCAGCATACTCGCGGCAGCAAACCCGAAGTACGGCAGGTTCGATCCTAACGAGCTGCCTGCAAACCAGTTTGACATTCCTCCGACGATAATGTCCCGCTTTGACTTGATTTTTCCGATCAGAGACGTGCTGGACGAGAAGCGAGACAAGGAAATGGCCGACCACATCCTGACGTCCCACTTCACGTCCGCGATGAAACAAAAGAAAGAGTACAACGCGGAGGAAATAGCCGCCCGCGAGAAACGAGTTCTGCCCATCATAGAGCCAGAGTTGCTGAGGAGCTACATCGCTTACGCGCGCATAAACCACGCGCCTGTGCTATCAGAAGAAGCCATGGCTAAGATAAAAGAGTTCTACTTGGAGCTGCGAAAAATGGGCGAGAGCCAGGGCTCTGTGCCCATCACAGCGCGCTATCTGGAAGGCGTCGTGCGCCTGTCAGAAGCCTCTGCAAAAGGAAGATTAAGCGACACCGTGGACTTCGAGGACGCGGAGCGGGCGATACGCCTACTGAAATACTCCTTAAAAGAGATAGGCATGGACCCAGAGACGGGAAAGCTGGATATCGACATACTCGCGACGGGAATGTCCCACTCGCGCGTCGACAAGATCCGGAACGTAACGAAGATAATAAAATCGCTTGCCTCTAAAATGGGCGAAGCAAAGATGGAAGACATCATTGAAGAATGCAAGCTCAAGAATATAGACGCAGAAGAAGTAGAGGAAATAATCAACCAGCTGAAGCGCGACGGAAACATTTATTCGCCGAGGTACGGCGTTTACAAACCCGCTGACAAGGAATGAATGAAATGATGTTTCAGTTCTCCAAAAATCAGGTTTTTGCCGTAATAATAGCGATTTTTATTGCCACGCAGCTGATAGGCTTGTACACCGCGGGCGAGTACATCAAGTACATCAACGCCGGCGAATTGACGCCAATATTCGATAATCCGAACGACGTCGGCAACTCTTTCCAGATGGTTTTTTACATCCTGGCGGTCACTGCCGTCTTCATTATGGTAATAAAATACAAGAAATCTCTCATAAGAGTGGTTGAAGCGCTTGCGATTTTCTTTACCTCTGCGATTGTCTTTGACTTCGCGTTTCCGCAAGTGCTCGGCCTTGGCGAAGTCCTCGCGCTGATTCTCACCGGCTGGAAAATGTTCAAGCCGACGCACCTCAAGCAGAACGTCGCGCTAGTGATATCAGTGGCCGGAGCGGGCGCCGTGGTGGGCGTGTCGTTCGCAATCCTGCCAATACTCGTGTTCATGCTGCTGCTTTCTGTTTATGATTTCATTTCAGTGTTCATCACGAAGCACATGGTGTACATTGCAAAAGCGATAACAGAGACGCCTACCGCGTTTACAGCGGCTATCCCCTGCAAGAAGCCGAAGCACGTCTTCCAGCTGGGAGGCGGCGACCTGATGATGCCGCTGGCATTCTCAGCAAGTGTCCTGAACTATCACGGCCCTATCAGCGCCTTATTTGCATCCGCTGGGGCGTTCGCCACTATGATTCTGCTGTTTTATTTCGTGCTGAAAAAACCTGGGCAAGCCTTGCCGGCGTTGCCCCCTATTTGCGCCGGAGCCTGCATAGGGTTCGCGTTAAGCCTGCTGCTGTGATTTGCATGCCTCAAAGAGCCACTGCGCTAAAAGTTTTCCTGAAAACCGTGATCAACGCACCTTACCACGCCGGAGCGTCGATAGACGACCCTAATTACATCGAAGTAAACGGGGAGAAAGCCGCCCGCGTGAGCGTTGTCGGAAAAGTCACTGAAAAGGCGGGCATGGACGCGTCCAACTACTCGTCATTAACGCTCGAGCAGGGTGGAGTCCGGCTGCGCGCCCGCTTTTTCGGGAAAGAAACCAGCGTGAACGAAGGCGATTTAGCGAAAGTCATCGGCAAAACCCGCGAGTCAAACGGGGAAAGGTTTATATTAGGAGAGATTGCTAAGAAAATCAGCGGACAGGAACTGCGTTTGCATGAGCTTGAATCACAGGAATTAGAAACAAAGGATTCTTGTTCTTTTGTTCAAGACGCCGGTTCTGTTTAGGTGATTGCTTTTGCGCTACGAGGAATTACTTGATAAGGCATTCAAGGAACTGCCAGAGAAGGCGACGAAAGCAGAGCGCTTCGAACCTCCTGTAATATCAAGCTTCCTGCAGGGCAAGCAGACAATCTTAAAAAACATCTCGGAAGTCGCTGACAAGCTCCGGAGGGAGCCGGAGCACATAATGCGCTTCATGAGCAGGGAATTGGCCGCCCCAGCTTCTTTTGACGGCAAAAAAGGGATAATCCAAGGAAACTTCAAGGAAGACCTGCTTAACTCGCGTCTGAAAAAATACATCGACGAGTACGTGCTGTGCGGCCAGTGCAAGAAGCCCGACACTTCCATCATAACTATGGAAAACGTGAAGCACAAGCGCTGCGAAGTATGCGGCGCCCGCTCGCCCGTTAAAACGGTGTGACGATGCACTGGGTGAAAAAGCACGGGAAAGTGCTCGCCGTCTGCGACGAAAACGTGCTCGGCAAGAAGCTCGGGCGCATTCTTGTCGACGAAAAGTTCTACAAAGGCGAGCTCGTTGATGAAGAGCGCTTGTCGGAACTATTAAAAGAGCACGAAAACATAAACATCATCGGAAAAAAATCAGTGAACGCTGCCAAAAAGCAGGGAATAGCCTGCTGTGCAGCGAAAATCAAGGGCGTGCCCCACGCACTGATATTCAAAATCTGATAAAAAAAGCAAATGTGATGAAATGTATTACCAAAAGCAGCATAATGCCCCCGAGGAAGGGCAGGATTTTCGCGTGCGTTTGCCCCGCGAGGGGGAGATGTTCGCAGTGGTAGAGTCCCTGCACGGCGGAAAGCGCATGGAAGTAAAGTGCGCCGACGGAAAACTCAGGATGGCGCGCATTCCTGGAAAGCTCAAGAAAATCTTCGTGCGGGAAGACGACCTGGTTCTCGTGAAGCCTTGGGACATCGAAGGCGAAAAGAAGTGCGACATTGCTTGGCGTTACAAGCAGAACGAAATTGACTGGCTGAAAAGGAACAAAAAACTGCCTGAATTCCAGTAGTTTTTTCTGAAGTAAAGCATTTTAAACGAGCCCTCTTAAAATAATAACCATGAGGCGCACAAAACCGCGCGGAAGAATCCCAAGGGGCATGAACGTAATGTACGAGAACAGCTTCAGCAATCCCTCTGAAAGGCTCGCGAGGGACATTGAGATAGTGCAGAAAAACCAGCACATAATCCCCCTGAAAATGAGGCCGCCTAGCTGGCGCGCGCTTGACAGAGACGCTTTTTTGGCTAAAGTTGCGAAAACGCAGCCTAAGATCATAGAAACTGAAACATTGAACGACCTGCTTGCAATATCAGGAGGACATAAGAGCCCGAAACTTATCGAAATGATGAAAAGCAGAGGAATCAATCTTAACGCAAAACTCCTGAAGCTGCCGGAAAGCCAAAGGGCGTTTTTGTACGCGGAGCTCGAAGGCAGAATGAAAAACCCCGAGCAAAAAGTAGCTCTGCTGATGGCACTCGGGTTCGAGAAAAAAAAGTCCTACTACTGAAAAATTGTTTTTTATGTACTCTGTCGTTTTCGTCGAGCCAGAAACAGCCGGCAACGTCGGCTCAGTAACCCGCGCAATGTCAAACTTCGGCATCAACGAGCTCATACTCGTGAACCCGCGCTGCGACGTGCGCTCGGACGAATGCAAAGCAACCGCGAAGCACGCGTACTGGATAATAGAAAACGCGCGGATAGTCTCTTCCCTGGAAAAAGTCGCCGGCGAGTTCGATGCAGTGATAGGAACCACAGGCAAAAAAAACGATAGAGCTCGCGACATCCGCGAGCTGCGCAAGAATATCATCGGAACCAGCGGGAAAAAAGCGATAGTCATCGGCCGAGAAAGCACTGGGCTAAACGAACGCGAACTGGCGCTGTGCACGGCGATTGCAACCATTCCAACAAACAGGGATTACGCGATAATGAACGCGAGCCACGCGGCCGCCATAATGTTTTACGAGCTGTCACCTCAAAGAGCAACGAACGAAGGAGCTGACGCAAAGCAAACAAAAGCAATGCTTAAATATTTCGACGAGCTGGCTGACATGACAAGCGTACGCGACAAAAAAGCAGTCAAGAGCGTGTTCCGCGACGCCATCAGCCGCTCCTTGCTGTCAAAAAGTGAAGCGCACCTGCTGACCGGATTTTTCAAATCAGCTGGTCAGAAAAACAACGAAAAATTAACAAAATAATTGCATAGAATTCTGTTTTTGTTCGAGAAAACAACGTTACCTTTATAAATACCTCTAGTTTTACATTTGTCAGGTCTGACTCAATAACGCACGAAAAGGTGACGCAAAGTGGCTTTGATAAGCGACATTATAAAGAAATACGAGAGGCAGGCAAGCGAAAGCGCTATGGCCCGCAACCAAAAAAGCTACGCCACGAACAGGGAAGACATTTTCCTGAAAGTCGAGCCGCGCGGCGACCCTGTGGGCGAAGATCGCTCGGTGGGGCTGGGCACAGGCAACCTATGGAAAGCCCAAAAAGTAGAACTTTTCGCTCCGGCAAGAATAATCGAGGACGAGCCGAAAACACCAGCAGGGCCTTCACTTGAAGAGCAAATAGAAGCGCTGAAGAAGGAAAACGCTGAGCTCAAGGAAAAGCTTTCCCAAATGCAGATAAGCCTCGCGTAACGTGAGAAAAAAATGGAAGAAGACTACGTTCTTCCAGAACTCTATTTTTCAAAAGCGGCTGCACTAGCTTACGAAAAAAACAAGAGAATGCAGAAGGTACAGAAAGAAATGGCTGAAAGAGCCATCGAGCTGCTCGGCATGAAAAAAGGGCGTGTGCTCGACGTAGGGTGCGGCACAGGCTTTTCCATGAAAGCCCTTCAAGACGCGGGCTTCAACGCCGCAGGCATAGACATATCAGAGGCGATGCTTGAAATTGCGCGCAGCAAGGGATTTAACGTCATGCGCGCGGACTTCCGCTCGCTGCCTTTCGAGAACGAATCGTTCGACGCGATAATATCCATTTCAGCGCTCCAATGGGTGCACGGCAAATCTTACGAAGAAGTCGTTGATTATTACCGCGACATAGCAAGCGAATTCCACAGGGTGCTGGCAAAAAAAGGCCGGGCAGTCGTTCAGTTTTACCCTAAAACAGAACAAGAATTCAGCCTGTGCGTGCGCTCTTTCGTGAAGGCCGGGTTCAGCGTAACAATCGCCGAAGACTATCCGGACATCCCGAAAAAGCGCAAAAGATACATAATCCTGCAGAAATAAACGCTTTTTAACCCTTCAAAGCACAATATAGTCGGTGCGTATAATGGGAATACTTGGCTCAGGATTCGACGACGTCGTAACAATGATAAAAGACATGACGCTGTTCTTCGTCGCGTGGACCCTCGTGTGCTTCATAGCGGGCCAGTTTTATGGGGCGGCAATACATTACCGCTCGAACGTATGGTGGTACCCTACTTACATCCTGATCATCGTGCTCGTCATAAAAGTCATAGCCGACGCGTTCACAAACAACAAAAAAGAAGAAAAGAAAAAATAAGCGAGTTTTTACCATGCAAAACGAACTGAAGAAACTACTAGCTACATCGCTTCCGAAAGAGCACGCAGCGCTACTTTTCTCAGGCGGCGTTGACTCAACAATTCTGGCCAAACTAATGAAAGACAAAGGCGTATCCTTCGAGGCAATAACTGTAGGCGGAGAACGCTCTTCTGACGTAGAAAACGCGAGAAAAGCGGCGAAAACCCTCGGCATAAAGCTTCATGTAAAAACAATCTCAAAAAAAGAAGTCGAGAAAAAAATACCTGAGCTGATAACGGTCATCGGCGAAATAAACCCCGTGAAAACAGGCGTTGGACTGGTAAAGCTGATTGCGCTCGAGGAAGCCAAAAAGCACGGTTTCGTATGCGCTGTAACTGGCTCCGGCGCCGACGAGCTGTTCGCAGGATACGCGCGCATGCGCGAAAACACTCAAGAGCAGTGCAAAAAACTCGCGGAAAACTATTTCAAAGACAACGACTACCTCTTCAAAATAGCCGATCACGCCGGCGTAAAACTCATCCTACCGTTCATGAAAAAGGAAGTCGCCGATTTCGCGCTTTCATTGCCTTTGGAGCACAAAGTAGACGAAAAAGCAAACAAAGTCATACTCAGAAAGCTCGCTTGCGAGCTCGGGCTGGGGGAGCACGCCGAAAGAAAAAAAACAGCGGCCCAATACGGCTCTGGCATTGACAAGATGATGGAAAAGCTCGCGAAGCCGAAAACGAAAACGCAGTACTTAAAAGACTCTTTTCCTCTAGCAGCGCTTTTCAGTTCAGGCAAGGACAGCTGTTATGCGATGCAAAAAATGATGCAGCGCGGGTTCAGCGTACGCGTGCTTGTCACGATGAAAAGCCAGAATCCAGATTCTTTCATGTTCCACACTCCCGCGGTCGAATTAGCCACACTCCAGGCAAAAGCAATCGGAGTGCCCATAATATTCCAAGAAACAAAAGGCGAGAAAGAAAAAGAACTCTCTGACCTGAAAAAAGCCCTGAAACTAGCTAAAGAAAAGCACAAAATACGCGGCGTCATCACAGGTGCGCTTTACTCGGAGTACCAGGCTGCAAGGATAAAGCGCGTTTGCGACGAACTAAAAATCGCCTGCTTTAGCCCCCTCTGGCACATGAACCAAGAGCAGGAAATGCGTGAAATAGTGCGCTATTTCGACGTTATATTCACGGGCGTCGCTGCCTACGGACTCGACCACTCGTGGCTGGGGAGGAAAATAACTGAGAAAGACGTTGACTCTCTCGCAGAACTTAACAAAAAATACGGCATCAACATCGCAGGCGAAGGGGGGGAATTCGAGTCGCTGGTGCTTAATGCTCCGTTCTTTAAGAAAAAAATCATAATCGAGTCATATAATATTGAAGAAAAAAACGAGAACACGGCGCGCCTCGAAATAAGAAAAGCTTCGCTTTCATAAATCTATTTCACGAAGTAAGCGCCGCCTTCGATGCGTATCGCCTTGCCGTTCACTATCGCGTCCACCACCTTCTTGCGCGCAGACGCTATCACACGGTTGAACGTTGGCTGAGATATTCCCATCATGACTGCGGCTTTTTCCTGACTTAACCCATTCAAATCCGCGAGTCGCAAAGCTTCAAACTCGTCCACAGCCAGCATTACCTCCTCGAGCTCACCCATCGAAACGCCCGCCGGCTTGAAGTACACTACGTCCGGCTCGCAGCGCACGCGCCGCATTCTCATCCTTCTTGGCATAATGCAATTACTCTTTGAGTTCTTTTAACTTTTGCTCTATGGTTTTTTCTCTTCCTCGAGGAACTTCTTCTCCTCTTCTTTTGTGGGCTCATAGTACCATGGGCAATAATAACCGCGGCCGAAACCTATGCCGTAGCCGCGCCCGTAACCACGCGCACCAGCGCACGGCCCCATCCCGCGCCCCGTAAGCGGTCCGCGACCCCGGGGGCCTTTCCCGTCCAATGCCGGCATATCCACACCTCCTTTATTTCGGATTATTATCCATAATCTATAATGAATTATAATTCATTTAGTATTTAAAAGTATCAGTAGGTGGAAAATGTTTAAAAAAGCAAGCTAGCCAAGACAGCTGCGCCTAGCGCCCAGCAGTAATACGCAAAATAATGCAACGAACCCTTTCGAATAACTCCGAGCAAAAACCTGATGGCCAAATAGCCGACAATCGCCGAAACAATCATGCCTATAAAGATTTCAAAACTGAAAGAAAAAGAAACGTCGTTCGCC
>JAVYMF010000016.1:0-12167 GCA_038736665.1 archaeon
TCTCGCGCTGCGGGGTTCATAAGCGGCTCGGCAGCGCGTTCGATAAAAGGAGGCTTTGTGAGGTGGCGCTCAGGCAACACGCGAGACGAAAGCTATGCCGAGCAGTTATACGATGAAAATTATTGGGACTTGCGCGACATAATCACTGTCGTCAGCCCTGACAAGAAAAAAGTGTCATCAAGGGAGGGCATGGCGCTGTCCAAGGAGAACTGCCCGATTTACAATGACTTCGTCAGAGGCGGTTTTGCAAACACAGCTGAGGTTGTGAAAGGCCTGGCTGACAAGGACTTCAGGCGCGTCGGCGAAGCTCTGGAGCTCGACAGCTTCATGCTCCACTCCGCGATGATGACTACAAAACCGCCGCTATTGTACTGGTCGCCTGCGACAATAACGATAATGAAAGAAGTCATCAGCTGGAGGGACGAGGGCTTGCTGGCTTACAGCACTGTGGACGCCGGCCCTAACGTTCACATAATCACCACCGCGGAGAACGCCGCGGAAGTGGAAAAGCGCGCGAAAGAAATCGCGGGCGTAAATGGCATAATCAGCTGCGGACCTGGTGGCGGTCCATTAATAACCAACAAGCACTTATTCTAGAGCTGTTGCGCTATGATTCCTGTAATTTTAGACTTCGATGGAGTGCTAGTGAACTCGCGAGAAGCGTACGTGGACGCGTTTGCCGAAGTTCTTTCAGAGCACGGCTACAGAACCAGCAGAGAAATCGTTTCTGAAAAGCTCTTGCCCTCAGCGCCGAAAACAATCGAAGCGCTCGTCGGAAAAACACCTGACTTAAACGAAATGGTGAAAGAAGCGAGAGTAAGGGTCGCTGAAAAAGCCAAGAATATAAAAGCGTCCGGGCGCTGACGAATTAATAGATTATCTTAGCAAAAAACGCGACCTATACCTGGTCACAAACAGCTCGGAAGAATTTTTCAGCAAAGCCATTAAAAAAATCCGTTCAGCCAGAAAATTAAAGAGAATGATAACAGCGTCTGACGGGTTCACTTCAAAAGGAGATGCCATAAAAAGCGTTCTAAAAGAGCTAAATATGGAACCGAAAGGCATTTTTTATGTCGGCGACACTATATATGACATAGAGACGGCGCATAAGGCAGGATGCAAATGCGCCGTCATCTACTGGAAGCACAGCTGGGACTACGGAAGACTCGACGAAATAAAAAAAATGAAGCCAGAAGCAGTTGCGCGCTCGCTGGACGACCTCAAAGGAGTGTTGCTGAATGAATAACCTTGTAATGATAAAGCTCGGCGGTTCCGTTATAACTGACAAGTCAAAGCCGTTCACTGAAAGAAAGGACGTGATACAGCGCCTGGCGAGAGAAATACATGAAGCACGGCAAGAAAAAGAGATATCCCTAATTGTGGGCCACGGGGGCGGGTCGTACCCTCATAGACCTGCAAGCGAATACCAAACGCAGAAAGGCATAATCAACGAGCAGAGTTACCGTGGGATAGCTGAAGTTCAGGATGCCGCGGCGCGACTTAACAGAATCGTTGTAAGCGCGCTCATAAAAGAAGGCGAGAATGCTGTATCAATCCAGCCGTCGGCAGCCTGCATTGCCAGGAACTCGCGGGTAACAGAATGGTACACCAAGCCACTTGAGAAGTTGCTGGAATACAAGATGCTTCCTGTGCCGTACGGCGACGTGGCTATAGACACTGATAAGGGATGCTGCATACTGTCCACTGAAGAGCTGCTTAATTACTTGAGCAAGAAAATGAAGCCAAAGAATGTCATAGTCGCCGGGGAAGTCGACGGCGTCTTTACAGCAGACCCTCACAAAGACAAAGACGCGGAAATAATACCCGAAATAACAAGGAAAAACTTCGACAGCATAAGGCACATGCTCGGGGGCTCCGCGTCAACCGATGTCACTGGCGGGATGCTGCACAAAGTCGAAGAGCTGGTCGAGCTCGCTGGCCACGGAATACAGTCGCAGATAATCAACGCGCTCGAGCCGAACAGGATACGCGACGCGCTGCTCGGCAAAAAAGTCGTGGGGACGATAATAAAATGAACGCCGAACTCCGCGTGAAGGACCTCGAAGAAGCACGCGGGAAGCTCCGTTCGGCGAACGCGAAGCTCGAGCGCCGGTTAATCGTCAGGGATTGCTATTTCGACAAAAGCAGGTACATTAAGAACGAAATTATTCGCCTGCGCAACCTCAGTATACTTTTTCCAGCGAAGTCAACGAAAGCCTCGTTGTCTTACGAGCAGGCGCCGGAAACTTACTCGACGAGCGTTTCTGACTTTGACGCAGCGTATGGCATTCTTGAAAAAATCGCCGGAAGGCCTTTCGTGGACATCATATGGTTCGGAGAAACATACTCCTTAAAAGGCGCGAAAATAGAGCTCCGAAGCATTCGCGACGGATTCAGCTACGTCGTCGCGTACGGAAACGACGAAAGCGTGATTAGCGCGCTGAAAGAACTGTCCTTGAACGCCACGCTCATGGAAAAAGGCGCGGTAAACGCGTTGATAAAGCCTTAAAAACAACAAAAACAATATTGCTACTGTTGAGTGGTTACATGGATTATAATGCGACTCAGCGGCGAAAGATAGCTCACTTGGAAATATGCTTGAACAAGGACGTTGAACTGGGGGATGCTGGATTCGACGACGTTACGTTCTTGCACAACGCGCTGCCTGAAGTGAACCTAGAAGAAACAGATACAAGCACTAAGTTCTTCGGGAAAAAGTTAAGCGTCCCCTTAATGATAAGCGCCGTAACTGGCGGCATTCCTAATGCTGGTTTGATAAACAAGGAGCTGGCCAAAATCGCCGAGGAAAAATGCATCGGCTTCGGCCTGGGCTCGCAGCGCGCGATGATAGAAAAGCCTGAAATGAAAAGCACGTACTGCGTGCGCGACGTCGCGCCGAAAACACTTATTTTCGGGAACATCGGGATAGTCCAGACCAAGAAATACGCGCCATCTCAAGTGCAGAAAATGGCTGACGAAACGCAGATAGACGCGCTATGCGTGCACTTGAACCCCGCGCAGGAAGCCTTTCAAGTGAACGGCGACCTGGACTTCACGGAATGCTTCGGCTCGCTTAAAACGCTGTGCAGAAACCTCAGCATGCCCGTAGTTGGCAAGGAAGTCGGGAACGGCATAAGCCGAGAAACAGCGGAAACTCTTAAAAAAGCAGGCGTTCGCGCGATTGACGTCGGGGGATACGGCGGAACCAGCTGGATGAAAGTAGAAGCCCTGCGCAGCGGAATGGATTGGAAGCCGTTCAAAAGGCACGGAATACCGACGGCAGCAAGCGTGCTTGAAACGAAAACATCAGGGCTGCCAATAATCGCTACTGGCGGAATACGCGACGGCCTGCACATCGCCAAAGCCATAGCATTAGGAGCTTCTATATGCGGAATAGCCCTTCCCGCAATCCGCGTGCTGAATGCGCTCGGGCCGGACGGGCTGAGGGCTTACATAGACCAGCTGCAGCGAGAATTGCGCACTGTAATGTTCTTGAACGGCTGCAAGAACATCGACGAGCTGAAAAAAGCGAACTATGTCCTTCACGGCCGCCTGCTTGAATGGGCGAAACAAAGGGAGCTTTTGAAAACGCTTTAATAAGCGCGCAAACCTAATTCTGCTCATGCCGAGAATAACTCCCGAAATACGCGGCAGAATGCTTGCCAGGAAAAAGCAGGTAATAGACAATTACCTGAAAAAAGTAGGTTACGAAAAAGGTAAAGAGCGAGAGCTCTTCGAGAAAGTGACGGGCAAAAAAGCCGCTGGTAAAGTAAAGCTGGAAAAAAATGAAGGCGGACTTGTGTTCGTGGTGAAAGAAAAAGATTTCAAAGCAGCGGGAGGCGGCATTTTCTACAAGGTAGGTGGAAAAACGCATGAGCTTCCCGCGTCGGGCTTCATTCCGCACGCAGGTGTGCCTGGCCTCGGAAAAGGCAAAGTAGCTTTCGCCCTTGCCGGAAGCTCGAATCCTTGGATTGAATACACGAAGATGCACGAAGGTCAGCACTTGAAAGACTGGCACTTGATAAAAAACGAGAACGCACACTGGAAGAAAACGGTGAAAAAAGCCAAGGAAGGAAAAGCGAGCGTGAACGACATCGCACAGATAATAAGAAGGGACATGAAAGACGAGCTCCGCGCTTACGTCAACTCGTCGCTCATCTCAATGCACGAGAAAGCCCAAAAGAGCCCCGTCCACCGGTTCGTGAGCTTCATTGACCTGGGTGAAGAAATAAAACTGATAAACGAGCATCTCTCAAGCAACAGCATGAGGATTTCTGCAAAATTCTCCAGCATAGGCCCGCTTCAAGCAAAAAAAGTCGAAATCAATAAAAAAAGAGAAGAAATCCTTAAAGACCTGAGAGCGTTGCTTTTTAAGATGGAAAACACTATAAGAAAAGAAAAAAACCCTGAAAAACTGAAGAAAATCCTTAATAATGCCATAGAAAGGTTTTGAAATGGACAAACTTATTCTAAAGCACGCTTTGAAAAATGCGTTCGACCACAAGGGCAAAGCAGATGCAGGTGCTGTGATCAACCGCGTAATCGGCGAAAATCCGTCGCTGAAAAGCGATATGAAAGCGCTCGGGAAAAACGTCGCCGAAGTCATCAAAGAAGTAAACTCCATGGATCCATCTGACATAGAAAAAAAACTCCGCGAAGTCTGGCCTGAGTCTTTTGAGAAGCGCGACGAGGAACGCCGTGAGCTTCCTGACCTGCCGAACGCTAAGCACGGAAGAGTCGTGATGCGCGTAGCTCCTAACCCCAACGGCCCGCCTCACATCGGCCATGCGAAACAAATGCTCCTGAACTGGTTTTACGTTCGCAAATACGAAGGCAGGCTAATTCTGCGCTTCGATGACACTGACCCGAAAACTCCTAACAAAATCCCCATGAAAGAAGCGTACGGTTATTTTCTTGACGCAGCGAAATGGCTCGGCATAAAACCGGACGAAGTTCTTTACGCCAGCGACCGGCTTGACGTTTATTACGACTACGCGGAAAAACTCTTAGAGAAAGGGCACGCGTACATCTGCACGTGCGACGCGGAAAAGTTCCGCGAAATGAAAGAGCTTGGAAAAGCTTGCCCGTGTAGGGAACTGCCCCCCGATGAACAACTTGACCGATGGAAAAAAATGTTTTCCACATACAAAGAAGGTCAGGCCGTCTATAGAGTCAAAACGGACTTGAAGAACCCTAACCCTGCGCTGCGTGACTGGCCTGGGTTCAGAATAATAGACAATCCGAACCACCCCCGCGTGAAAAACGCTCATGTATGGCCCCTTCTCAACTTCAATTCCGCCATAGACGACCATCTTTCAGGAGTAACACACATACTGCGCGGCCGCGACCTGGACTTTACAGAACACCAGCAACGCTATCTGTACGGTCACTTCGGATGGAATTACCCTGAAACAATAATCAACGGTATGCTTGGCATAGAAGGGGCGCCGATGCACAAAAGCGAAATCATCAAAGGAATCAAGGACGGAGTGTATTCTGGCTGGGACGACCCAAAATTAGCTACGCTGATGGGCTTGCGCAAAGCAGGAATAACCCCAGAAGGCATAAAGCAGCTAATATGGGACTTGGGCGTCCGCAAAAACAACGTCACGATAACGCGCGCTAACCTCGAGGCAGCTGTGAAAAAAGCCGCTAAAAACCCCACTTTCGCGGAATGAAGAACATTTATAAACAACCGCAGACAGTAATTATACCACTGATTCTCGGTTTAAACGTCCGATGAAATTAGGAGTTCCCGCCGAAGGCTGGAACAGTGATGAATTTAGGAGGTAATGAAGAATGGCATCGTACGCGAAATTCACGATACCGAAAGAGCTGGCCAACCAAGTTTATGAAGCAGTCGAAATGGCCAGAGACACAGGAAAACTGCGCAAGGGAGTAAACGAAACCACAAAAGCGGTGGAAAGAGCTTCCGCTAAGCTAGTCGTAATTGCTGAGGACGTGACGCCCCCTGAAGTCGTAGCGTTCCTCCCTGTGCTGTGCGAAGAAAAGAGCATACCGTACGCTTTCGTCGCGACCAAGAAAGAGCTCGGAACAGCGGCGGGAATAGACGTCGGCACGACCGCAGTAGCCATCGTAGAGCCGGGAAACGGCAAGGAGCTCGTAAAAGCGATAATAACCCGATTATCTGAAATCAAAAAGTAGAAGTAAAAACGAAGGTATGAAGCATGGCAGACGACGCAACACCAGCACAAGTTATGGAAATCGTCGGAAAAACCGGCGTGTACGGGGAAATCTGGCAAGTCATGGTTAAAATCCTGGACGGGCGCGACAAAGGCAGAATAATGCGCCGTAACGTCAAAGGGCCTGTCAAGGAAAACGACATCCTCATGCTCATAGACACCGAGACAGAAGCGAAACCCATACGCGCGAGGTAGAACAAAAGGTGATAAACGATGAAGTGTTCATTCTGCAACCGCGAAATCGAAAAAGGAACAGGCAAGCTTTACTCGCTTAAAGACGGCGAGAGGTTTTACTTCTGTTCAAGCAAGTGCGAGAAAAACCAATTAAAGCTGAAGAGAAAAGCCCGCAAGCTCAAGTGGGTTACGAAAAGCAAGAAAAAGAAAGAGGAGAAAAAGTGAAACTGGTCTTCTTCGGCCCGCCAGGCT
Source organism: archaeon (assembly GCA_038736665.1). Taxonomy (GTDB): domain Archaea; phylum B1Sed10-29; class B1Sed10-29; order B1Sed10-29; family JAJRYS01; genus JAVYMF01. Next base: position 6,630 of record JAVYMF010000016.1, read on the forward strand.
CAGGAAAAGGAACATACTCAACGAGAGTTGCCGAAAAGCTGCGCATTCCCCACATCTCCACAGGGGACATCTTCAGGGACAACGTGAAAAAGCAGACGCCTCTCGGCAAAAAAGTAGAGGACCTCCTGAAGCAAGGAAAACTCGTGCCTGACGAAATTACAAACGAAATCGTAAAAAAAAGGTTATCAGAATCAGATTGCATGAACGGTTTCGCCCTCGACGGTTACCCGCGCACAATGGCGCAGGCAAAAGCTCTTGACAGCTACCAAAAAATAGACGCAGTAATAAACATAGAAGTGCCGGAAAACGTGATAATGCGCAGGATAACAACGCGCAGAATGTGCAAATGCGGCGCTTCGTACAACACACTTACCCTGAAACCAAAAAAAGATGGCGTATGCGACAAATGCAGCGGAGAGTTATACCAGCGGTCGGACGACACGGAAGAAGCGGTGAAAAAAAGGCTGGAAGAATACGACAAGCTCACGAGGCCTCTCCTTGACTACTACTCCGCGAAAAAAATCGTGAAAACAGTTAAATGGGACAAGAAACTCGTGCCGAAAGGCGACATCGACATACCTATCGACACAATGCTCAGAAAAATACTTGAAGCCATCGGGAAATAACGCTCATAAACAGGAATAACCTCGGCAGGCTAAAAGCAAAAAAAGCAAGCTGAGGGCACTAGTTACAGCGCTCTCAACGCGATCGTTGAGATGATGAAAAATGACAGTGAGATCACCTATAGTGGTCGTACTGGGGCACGTTGACCACGGAAAAACGATGGTACTAGACCGCATTAGGGGCACCGCTGTCGCCGCGCGGGAAGCTGGCGCGATAACGCAGCACGTGGGCGCATCGTTCATTCCGGCGGACGCTTTCAGAAAAAAATGTGGCGCTCTCCTCGACAAGCACAATTTCAAGCTCACCATACCAGGTCTTCTGTTCATCGACACACCCGGTCACGAAGCATTCACTAATCTAAGAAAGCGCGGGGGAAGCGTCGCAGACCTCGCGGTGCTCGTCATAGACGTGATGCAAGGCATTCAACCGCAGACGCGCGAAGCAATATCAATACTCAAGAACAACCGCGTCCCGTTCATCGTCGCCGCTAACAAAATAGACCTGATTGAGGGCTGGGAAACCCATGAGAACGCCTGCTCATCGGAAACAATAAAATCACAGCGCCAGTTCGTGCAAGAGATGCTGGACAAAAAAATATACGAGATGGTGGCGCAGCTTGCCGAGGAAGGCTTCGACTCCGAGCGCTTCGACAGGGTCACAGACATCACTAAACAAGTCCTTATAGTTCCCATATCTGCCAAGACAGGCGAGGGAATGCAGGAACTGCTATTGTTCTTGGCGGGATTGTCACAGAAGTTCATGTCAAAAAAACTTGACATAGACGAGAACTCCCCTGCCAAGGGAGTCGTTCTTGAAGTGAAAGAAACCGCTGGCCTGGGAATGACCATAGACGCGATTATTTTCGACGGCTGCCTAAAAACAGGGGATGTCATCGCCATGGCGGGCAAAAACGGCGCTTTCACGACGAAAATACGCGCGTTGCTATCGCCAGCCCCATTGGAAGAGATACGCGACACTAAAAAGAAGTTCACTTCAATGCCGAAAGTATACGCAGCCGCTGGAATCAAGATAGCGGCGCCGAAACTAGAAGAAGCAGTTTCAGGCTCTCCTTTAATAGTTGCTAAAAACGAGAAAAACGCCATAGAGGAAATAAACAAGGAGATAAAATCAATGCTCATCAGGAAAGAGACCGAAGGCGCTATACTCAAGACAGACGCGCTGGGTTCTTTGGAAGCGATTGCCAAGCTGTTCGAGCAGTCAGGAATAGCCATTCGCCGGGCTGACGTGGGCGCAGTAACCAAGAAAGACGTGCTCGAAGCAGAAACTGTGCGCAATGTCGACCGCTATCTAGGCGTGGTTTTCGCGTTCAACACTCCTGTGAACGAAGACGCAAGAAACGAAGCTAAGTCAGGAAACATACCCATATTCTCGTCAAACATCATCTACAAGCTTGAAGAAGACTACCAAGCGTGGAAAAAAGAAGAAGAAAAGAGGGAAAAAGCAGAACAGCTTGCGAAATACGTTTACCCTGCGAAAATAAGAATTCTCCCGGGCTATGTTTTCAGAGCAAGCAAGCCGGCTGTCGTGGGCGTAGAAGTACTTGCAGGAATAATAAAATCAAAGCAGCCGTTAATGAACGAGAACGGCGACGTGATTGGCCGCATCGAGAGCATTCAGGAAAAAAACCAGACCCTTGAGAAAGCCGAGAAAGGCTCGCAAGTGGCGGTATCGATAGACGGCGCGACAGTCGGGAGAAGCGTGCACGAAGGCCAAATACTTTACACTGCGGTGCCATCCGAGCAGCTTTACGAGCTTATGGACGTTATAGACGACAAGGAATTATTAAAAGAAATAAAAAAGATAAAAAAAGCATAGAGGGGCGTGAAATAAATGAAGGTGGTAATAGCCAATCCCAAGGAAGGGAAAAGCTATCAGACTGAAATCGACGAGAACAAGAGCAAAGTTTTCTACGGCATGAAGATAGGAAACGAGATAGACGGCTCGCTTATCGGACTGACCGGCTACAAGCTCAAGCTTACGGGCGGAAGCGACAAAGAAGGCTTTCCTATGAGGCCTGACGTCAGCGGAACAGACAGGAGGAAAGTCCTGCTGTCATGCGGGCCGGGGTTCAAGAAAAAAACGAAAGGTGAGCGGCGCAAAAAAACGGTACGCGGGAATATTTTTTCCGAGTCAATCAACCAAGTGAACGTCTCAGTAATAAGTTCCGGGCCGAAACCCATCAATGAACTCGTCACGCTGACGCCGAAGAAAGAAAAAGCCGAAAAGACGGCTAAAAAATGAAGGTGACTGAAATCAAAGCAAAAGAAGACATCGTGCAGGCCGAAGTGAATATCGGCGTGGTGGGCCACGTGGACCACGGAAAAACAAGCGTAGTGAAAGCCCTGACTGAAGAATGGACGGACCGCCACTCAGAAGAAGTGAAAAGAGGAATCACCATCAAGCTGGGATACGCAGACGCAAGCATATACGAATGCCCCTCATGCAATTCATACTGCACTCAAAAAACCTGTCCTAAAGGCCATGAAACAAGGTTTTTGAGGAAAGTTTCTTTCGTCGACTGCCCGGGGCACGAGAGCCTTATGGCCATAATGATGTCAGGGGCTTCATTAATGGACGGAGCCCTCCTAATAATAGCCGCCAACGAGCCGTGCCCGCAGCCCCAGACAGTCGAGCACCTCGCGGCCCTGGAAATATCAGGAATCAAGAACATAGTCATAGTCCAAAACAAAGTGGACCTGGTTTCAAAAGAAGAAGCAAAACGGCACCACGATTCGATAAAAGCGTTCGTCAAAGGCAGCGTGGCCGAGAACGCACCGATAATACCCGTAGCCGCCCATTACAACATAAACATAAGCGAAGTAGTCCGCGCAATCGAAGAGCGCATAAAAACGCCCAAAAGGGACGCTGCAAAACCTTTCCGCATGCTCATAGCGCGGTCTTTCGACGTGAACAAGCCTAACACTAAAATAGAATCCCTGGTCGGAGGCGTCATAGGAGGCTCGATAACCCAGGGAGAAATAGAACCAGGCTCCGAAATAGAAATAGTGCCCGGGGCGAAAATAAAAGACAAATTCACGCCATTGAAAACAAAGGTAATGACTATATCAATCAAAGAAGGGCTCGTAAAAAAAGGCAGGCCAGGCGGCCTGATTGCGCTGGGAACTCTCTTGGACCCTTCTCTGACCAAGGGCGACAACCTGATAGGCAACGTGGCCGGAAAGCCCGGAACCCTGCCTGCAGTCCGGAACGAGCTCACCCTCGAATCGCATCTGCTTGAAAAGGTCGTCGGCGTGGAACGCGTCGAACCTCTTAAAACGAACGAAGTTATAGTCATAAACTCCGGAACCACCACGTCAGTTGGCGTCGTTTTGTCAGTGAAAAAAAACGAAGTCAAAATGGTTCTGAAAAAACCGATATGCGTAGAGCAAGGAGACAAAGTGGGTCTGTCAAGAAAGTCGGCAACGCGTTGGTACCTTGTCGGGCACGGGGTGGTGAAATGATAATAGTCATGGACACCAATGCCCTGATGATACCCGGAAAGTTCGGCCTGGACGTGATTGAAGAAGCGAAACGCATCGTACCTAACGCCGAGTTCGTTGCCGTAGAATCTACTGTCCGCGAGCTCGAAAACATCGGGGACAAAAACGCGAGGCTAGCTCTGCAGATAATCGAGAAAAACAAGATGCGCGTCGAGAAAGTGCCCGGTGAGACCGACTGCGCCGTCATAACGTACGCGCAGAGCAACAAGGGCATCGTGTTCACGAACGACTCGGAAATGAAAAAAAAATGCGTAAAAATGCGTGTGCCTGTCATGTTCCTGAGGAAAAAAAAGACATTGGCTCTGGAGGGCCTTGAATGAATCTCGTGAAAAAAATACCCTGGAAAGAGGGAAACTGCATCAACGTCGTCATCGAGATACCTAAGGGAAGCAGCAACAAGTACGAGTACGACGAAAAAAAAGAGTGCTTCCAGCTCGACAGAACCCTTCACTCAGCGGTTTTTTATCCTTTTGACTACGGCTTCATGCCGCAGTCAAAAGCAGGCGACGGGGACGCTCTTGACGTGATAGTCCTGACAGAAACGCCGACATTTGCAGGATGCATCATACGCTCCAAGCCAATCGGCATCGTGCGCATGGAAGACGAATCAGGGGAGGACATCAAGGTAATAGCTATACCAGCAAGCGATATAGAACCAAGAAAAGCAGACATCAGCGACATTAGGGACGTACCCGAGCACATAATGAAAGAAATAACAGAGTTCATGCAGCACTACAAAGCGCTTGAGCCGCACAAGTGGACTAAAGTCCACGGCCTTGAGGGGGCGGAAAAAGCGCGTGAAATAATCAAAGAAAGCGTTGAAAATTTCGCTAAAGTATCCGGACAAAAGAAAAGGAGGAAATGAGCATGTAGAACATTGCCACCATACGCGACACCATCAGGCTACCGCCGAAGCTCTTCACAGAATCCATCGAGGAGTCTGTCAAAAAAGCTCTTCGCGAGCAGTACGAAGGCCGCCTTGACAAGGACTTGGGAGTGATAATAACAGTCATGAACCCGCGCGAAATAAGCGACGGAAAAATCATCCCAGGGGACGGCGCGGCTTACCACACCGTAATGTTCGACGCGCTGACATTCAAACCGGAAGTGCATGAGGTCGTGAAAGGAAAAATTTCCGAAATAACTGATTTCGGAGCTTTCATAAGATTCGGGCCGATAGACGGACTTGTTCACGTTTCGCAGGTGACAGACGACTTCATGAGCTACAATGAAAAAACCCAGTCTCTTGTTGGCAAGGACTCCAAAAAAACCCTGAAAAAAGACGACATCGTCACAGCCAGGGTGATCGCCGTGTCGATGAAAGGCACATCCTCTGAAAGTAAAATAAACCTGACGATGCGCCAGGAGGGCCTCGGCAAGAAAGAGTGGACGA
>JAVYMF010000017.1:0-12030 GCA_038736665.1 archaeon
GTCGATTAAAGGTGTACTTACAAGGCGTCGAACTTCTGCACTCGCACGTCGTCACCGGAAACGTAAGTCGCTTTCCACACAGGCATTAAAACGCGCTCCACACTCGTCACTTCGCAATCTGCAAACATCACGGGAATTGCCTGCGCGACCCGCTCGTCGGAATCGCTTTTCTCAATCTCCACGCCCTTCTGCAGGGGACCTTCGCTGACGCGCGATTCGATGTAATACTTCTTGTCATTCAAGTTAAAAGGAACGTCCAAACGACGCGCGAGCTCGAACTCTTTTTCTTTCTTCAAAGCAAGGCCTTTGTTGGCGAGCTCGTTCAGCGCTTTCGCGGCAGCCTGCGGCGTGATATTAGCTTCCTCAGCGATTTTCTTAGCGTCGCCTTTTATCTTCTGCAGCGCGTTCAGCGCGACCATTTCTTTAGCGTTCAACTCAACGAGCTTGCGGACGTCCTTTGTTTTTTTCAATCCATTTTCATAGTAATACACTTCGTAGTCAGGCGAAACAAGAATGCTTTTCGGTGAGTAACCTTTGTCAAGCTTCAAGTTGAAGCGCACCCGCCACACGGGCTCGTAAATCAGGCGCACGTCTGTTAATTCCTCTTCTTTCCCGAAGAGCCCAAGCGTTTTTTTCTTTTTGTTCTTTTCAGCCAGCTTCTCAGCCTCTATTTTCGTGATAACCGCGGTCAGCGCTTTTACTCCTCCGAGTTCTAACTCAATCGCCTGCCGCTCTTCAAAGCCGGGTATGTACAAGAAATCGTCTTTTAGCTCGCAATCATTTTCTTTAAGCAGCTTTTTTACGACCTTGTCATTCGAAAAATCAACGCCGTACCTGCTTTTTATCGCGTCAATGGTCTCCTCTGCTTTCACGAGGCTCATTTTTCCTGTTTCCTCGAGCTTTTTGAAAAGCAGGGATACTGCAAGCTCCTCGACCTTGGACGGCTCTATTTTGTCTGTGCTCTCGCCGACTTTTATTTCCCTTCCCTCGTGCTGCGAAAACCTCGGCCTTATCTGAATGCAGAACGCGCGCGAAGTGTCGTCGCTGCGGTCGCCGACAAGAGCTATTCCGATAGGCAGCGTTTTCACGAACTTAGTGTTGTCATACTCAGGAGGCACGCTGGTAGGTATTCTCTTCATGACCGCCTTCAAATCCTCGTCGAAAACAAGCTTGTGGCACAAAAGCAAATCCAGCTGTGAAAGCACTTTAGTGTCTATGGCGCTCGGCTGCTGAGTGGCGAACACGAGGGAGCAGCCAGGTCGGCGGCCCTGCTTCACGTACTCAATCAGCCCGTCCGTCGCGGCCGTCTTCGCCGTGCCTGACGGTATCAGCGTGTGCGCTTCATCGATGAACAGCCAGGTCGGCGGCACGTCAGCGTTAAGCACTTCGTCCACGTCGCTTATTTCTTCAACGTAGCCCTGCATGGATTCCTGGCGGGTTATCATCTTACGCGCGTTCAGTATTTTCCGCGAAAGCATTCCTATGACCAGCGAAGCGACGTTCTCTTCAAGGAAAGAAATGTCAATGACGCTTACGACTCCTTTCTTGCATATTTCCGCTAACGAAGTGCCTTCTTTTGAGAAAATCCCCCAGCTGCGAGCGGCTTCAAGCCGCGACACGAGCGCGCGCCGCGACTCAGTTTTGTAACCCTTGTCCTTGCTTGTGAGTTCCTTGTCCGTTTCGATGACTTTAATCAGCTCTTCTATTGAGTAGTTCTTGTGCTTCTCGCGCGCTTTTTCAATGGCTCTCTCAAGCAGCAGCCCGGATTGAGAGAAGCGGTCGATGCCGAAAGTAAGGCACCAGTCGTCCACGTTCAGCTCAGACGGCCTGATGGAAAACAGCCTGTCATAAGTTTCCTTAGGAACGCGCTTGCTTAAACCGAAAGGGATAAACACGCGCGTGCTTTCTATGCCCGCGGGTTCCAAGCCCCAGTCGCCGAGAGCGTCGACTTCTTTTTTGTCGCGGTTCGGGTACTTCATTGACCAGAAAATCCCGACAGGGTCGATTATCACGCAGGCAACGTTTGGGTTCTTGAGAACAAGTTCCTCGGCGATCACTCCGAGGGCGTACGATTTTCCGGAGCCCCGCGAACCTGTTATGAAAACAACATGAGGGGACAATGCGTCGAAATAAACCTTTTTTCCATAATTCGCTTTTTCGACAGAGCGGCCCAGCAGCAGAGCCCCTTCCTCGCCGTACTGCTCGTGCACGCTTTTTTTCCTGCCTATGAAAGCCCTTGTGTCGTCGCCTAAAAGAGACAGCTTTTCGTTCGACTCGCCGGTGAAATCCATAAGCATATAAACGGCTCGAGTGTTTAAAATAACTGCGGTAACAAGGTTGTTTTTCATGAAAATAATGCGCTGGCCTTTCATGATGGTCGGTAAGCTACGCTATCCTGTGGCGGCAGCCGCGCTGCTTTCCGCTGCCGTGACGCTCGCTTTCATCTGGTTCCTGTGGAGCGTTTTCGCGCCGTCAAGCTTTACAGCCGTCGCGGTTTTCATCTTGCTCGCGGCGATATGCGCGCCGATAATGGGGTTCGCGCTGTTCCTCTTACTCACGGCGCTTGTTTTTTATTTCATGATGTGGCTCGTCGGCAGGAGAATGCGCCGTGCATTCGACGCGCTCGCTAAGCAAGCGCAGGAAAAAAGCAAGAAAAAGCTTAAATAAAACCTTTTAAAGCCGTTTTCTGCAGTAAAAACGGTGATTATTCATGCGTTTAACTACAAAAAGACTGTCGTCCGGCAGGAAAGCAATACCTATTTGGGAAGCTGGAACAGGTAAAGTCGTCAACAAGAACCAACTCGGCTTGTGGGACAAAATTGGCGCAGGGATAAAAGGCCGCAAAATAGCGAGGCAAAACCAGGCTGCTAATGAGTTAAGAAGCGACGTCCTGCGCCTCAAAGGAACAACAGGAGGTTTAGTGGGATATCCTAGGTCCGGCGGGATTCATCCCCAGCTTATAGCCAAAGAAAGACTCACTGACAAGATAATGACAGGCGCGAGGAAAGGCAAAATACCGCTAAGAGCAATACAAGAAGAAAGACAGTGGGTTGACAAAGAATTGCGCATGGCAGAAGAAGATGTCGCTGACACGAGCGCTAGGCACAGTGCAGGATGGCGCAATGAGCGCGAATCAGACAGAGCCCAGCTTCATGAACTATCGATGATACTAGCCAACGCCGAAAGGACCGCTAGGGAAGCAAGCGAAAAAAAGAAACGCGGCATCTTCGGATAGCCTTTTTTCTTATTTTTATAATAGTTATGAGTAATGGTTAGCATGTACGCTTTGCAAAAACTCAAAAAAGAAATCGCATCGTCATTAGGCTGCGACGAAAATGAATTATCAAAACCGCCTGAAGGAAGCGGGGACATAAGCTCGTCCGCCGCGTTCAGAATAGCGAAAGAGCAGAAAAAAAACCCGAAGCAGGCGGCAGACGAATTAGTCTCTAAAGCGAAAAAGCCGGCCATGATAAGCAACGTGAAAAGCGTTGGCCCTTACATTAATTTTTTCATAGATTACCAATCTTTTTCGCAGAGAGTTCTGGAAGAAAGCACCGAAAAAAATTACGGCTCGTCAGACGCCGGAAAGAACAAGGCGATAACTATCGACTACTCGTCGCCGAACATTGCCAAGCCGTTTGGAGTAGGACATCTACGTTCCACGGTAATCGGCCAGTCAATATACAACCTTAATTCTTTCATCGGGTACAATTGTGTCGGCATAAACCATTTAGGGGACTGGGGCCTGCAGTTCGGAAAACTGTTATACGCTTACAAGAGATGGGGCGACAGGAAAAAAATCGAGAAAGACCCCATAAAAGAACTGCTTAAGCTTTACGTCCGCTTCCACAAGGAAACCGAGAAAAACAAAGACCTTGAAGGGCACGCGATTGAAGAATTCAGAAAGCTCGAGGAAAAAGACCAGGAAAATACGCTCCTGTGGAAGTGGTTTTCCGACCTGAGCCTGCAGGATTTCAAAAAAGTATACGTTAGGCTCGGCGTTTCTTTCGACAAGATAGAAGGAGAATCGCATTACGCGCTTTCAGACGAAACGAAAAAAGTGGTCGAAGAAGCCATCAGGAAAAAAGTCGCTGTGACAGAGCCAACAGGAGCAGTAATAATCCCACTGGAAAAATACGGCCTTGCGAACGCTCGCCTGCTCGAGAACGGAAGGACGTTGTACGTCACAAGGGACATCGCAGCAGCCGAAGACAGGCACAAGAAGTATAATTTCTCGAAAAACATTTACGTCGTGGGCTCAGAACAGAAAATGCATTTCCAGCAGCTGTTCAAGTCGCTCGAGCTGCTCGGCTACGAATGGTCGCAGGACTGCGTTCACGTGCCTTTCGGCCTTATCTCTTTCGAAGGAGAAAAGATGAGCACTCGCGAAGGCAGAGTCATTTTCCTTGAAGACGTGCTTGACAAGGCCGTTGCCAAAGCAGAAAAAATAATCAATGAAAAGAACCCGTCAATCAAAAACAAGAAGAAAGCTGCTGAGATAATCGGCATCGGCGCGGTGAAATTTGCGGACTTGTCGCAGAACCGCGTCAAAGACATTGTTTTTGACTGGGACAAGATGATTTCTTTCGAAGGGGACACTGCCCCGTATCTTCAGTATGCTTACGTGCGCTGCAAATCCATTCTTGAAAAAGCCAAAAAATGCAATCAGTTCAAAGTTCCTGGAGAGCTCGAGTATGACGAGAAAAAAGTTGTTATGAGATTATCCGAGTTTCCCGACGTAGTTATGCAGGCGGCCACGCATTACGAGCCGCATGTGCTCGCGAATTACTTGCTGGCGCTCGTGCATGAGTATTCGTCTTTTTACGAGAAGTGTAAGGTCATCGGCTCTGAAAACGAGGCGTTCCGATTGAAAATAGTCGAAGCTACGGCAAACGTCCTAAGAATAGGACTGGGCCTACTGGGCATAGGAGTCATCGAGGAAATGTGAAGGCTTAAAAACCAATAAAAAGACAATCATCCTTGCTTGTTTTGTATCTGGGCCAGTAGCCTAGTTTGGATAGGGCGGCATTCCCGAGGCCGCAAAGCCGAAGAGAACGCAAGCCTTCTAAGCTGCAAGTCGGGGGTTCAAATCCTCCCTGGCCCGTTTATGACGAACGCGCACGAAATAGCAGAGGCATTGCCGGACTTCAAGAAAGCCGATGCGCTGCTCGACGCGTACTTGAGAGAACGAGCGAAGACGCTCGGAAAATTCCGTCCGGAGAATTACTTCAACAACACGAAAGCGCGTTTCATTAACGTGAAAACGGCAAATATTCGCGACGTGTCAAAGGCATTGTGCAAAAAGAAAAACGAACCTTATTTCCGCGAGTTCGCTGACTTTTTATGGAACAGCGGCGTTTTCGAAAAGATGAGCATAGCCGCCGAAGCGTATGCATACTGCGATTTGTCATTCGAAGACTTTTCTGAAATAGTGAAAAACATTGACAATTGGGCCCACTGCGACTCTTTCTGCGCGCGAGTCAGCGGGCCATATTTCCAAAATCAACCCACTAAGATACCGGAGCTTATGCGCTTCGCAAAAAGCAGGAACCCCTGGGAGAGGCGCTTCGCGTGCGTCTCGCTCATTTCGATATTGCGTGACAAAAGTGCGAATCACGTTGATGCGCTTCGCATTCTCGACATTCTCGTTCCTGACAAGGACAGAAAAATCGTCGGCGCGGCTGTCGACTGGATGATGCGAGAGTACGTGAAGAAAAACTACGATGAAGGCTTTGCGTTCATGAAAAAATGGGCAAAAAAACCGGCGACGAGAACGTTTATTGGGTGCTCGTGCGAGCGCGGCACAAGCTGAAGCCGAAAGACAAAAAACAGCTCGAGAAATTGATAAGTTTTTGATTACTCTACGAGAATCGCGGGCTTACCTGGAATCGCGTTCGCTGCTTTCGCGTGGTCGCTCTCGTCAGCGTTAACGACGATTATCTCGGCGCCGAACGTTCTCGCCAAGTAGCCGGTTGCGCTTTCAAAAGCGTTCATTTCTTCTTCAGAGGCTATTATTTCGCCGAGCTCGCGCGAGTGCTTCTGCAGCCACTGCGCGTACTTCACAGCGCCCACGCCGTACTCCTTCATCTTCGGATCGCTCATCAAAGTATTAACTATTTCTTTCGCGTCGATGCTTTTGGCTTTTTCCCAGGCTTTTCTTTTCCATTCCCCGGCTACGAACAGCGTTATTTTCTTCGGCTTGATGTTCGCAAGCTTTATCACGTTCGATATGTCTGCTTCAGCGTTGATAACTGCGTCCTCAGCTAATTCAGCGGCTTTGCATATTTTTGACTCGTCAGGAGAAGGCATGGCTTCCAATGATATCAGCGTTTTGTTGCCTGCTTTTTCCCAGCATTCCTCGCACGCGTGAGGAGTGAAAGGCGTCATTGCAGTAAGCAGTATTTTCTGCACTTCCCTCGCGGTCAGCGCGTCGTTCCCCCCGCGGGCTATGAACCTGTTTATGTCTTTCATAAAATCGAAAATAATCAATCCAGCGGCTTTGCGCATGTCATACTCTTCCATCGCCGCATGATATTGTTTCAGTTTGGAGTGGGCTTTTGAGAGGATCCATTTGTTAATATGGTTCTCGGAGGATGAAGTCATTGAAGACAGCTTTTCGCTTACTGCCACCATGCTTTCTACGTGTTTCTTGTATGAAAAAACGGCGTCTTCGTTCCACTCAACGTCGGCGAACGGCGACGCTGAGTGCGCGTAATACAAGCGCACGCCGTCAGCTGAAAACATGCGCGCGGCTTCTGCCGGCGAGAACGACGCGCCTCCTTTTGATTTTGAGATTTTTCCTCCTTTTCCGGTGACCCAGTAGTTGACGAATATTCCGCGCGGCCAGTCTTTCTCGCGCATTATCGCGACGTGGTTCATTATGTACACTGGGAAGTGAACTGTCTTGTGCTCTTTTCCGCCGAGGTTGATGTCAACGGGATACCAGTAGTCAAACTCGTCCCGGATTTCTTTCCATGTTTCGTTTTTAGGAGCTCCTTCTCCGAGGAACACGTAGTCGAAAAAGTCCTCGTTCATTTCTTCGAGCGAGATTTTTCCTGCGTTGAAGTACCTCGACACCACGTAATACGCGGGGTAAAGCGTCGAGTCAGATATGGGCTCTATGGTCCATCTCTCGTCGAAAGGCAGCTTCGTGCCCAGCCAGTTTCCGAGCCGTGCGCACGCGCGGTTGCCAAACCAGTCAAGTACGCTGCTTATGTTTTCAGCGTATTCCCGAGGCATTATGTTCATCTGCTCAGCGTGCCTTTTTGACTCTTCCTTAAGCAGGCGGTCCGAGTACTTGATGAACCACTGGTCAGGGATTTTTTTTATGAACACGCGCTCCCCGCAGCGGCACACGACTTCCTCCGACAGGTCGTACATCACGTCCGCCTTGCCTTCGCTGATTAGCTTTTCTTTCATCTTGTCCTTAGCCTGTTCCACTGACATTCCAGCGAACTCGCCGCAGTTATTGTTAAGAACTCCTGTGTGGAAGCCCGTCTTGTAAATGATTTTCGTGGCTTCCTCAAGCTTGGGGTCATTCTGATTCTTTATCTGCATTTCCTCGCAGATTTTAACGGCAGGAGTGTCTCCGTAGTCTTTAGAATTGATTATCGGAATAGGCTTTATAGTTCGTATTGCGTTGAAGTCAAGCCCGTGCTTTTTCATCGTGAACTCGTCGTTCTGCAGGTCCTTAAGCGCCATGTAATCGTATGGCGCGTCCGACGGAACGGACGTTACTATGCCGGTGCCGACATTAGGGTCAGTGAAAGAAGAAGGGAGTATGATTATCTCGCGCTCGACGCCCGGGGCTACTGCGTGCTTGCCTATCATTTCAGAGCCTTTAACGGTTTCCGGCAGTATTTCAACACCGTCCTTCTGGTTGGCGAGCTTCGAAGCGCATTGCTTAGAGCAAACCCATGTCTCGCCGTTGACCGAGATTTGCGCGTATTCCTCGTCAGGGTCCACCCACAAGTTAGTCTGGCCGAACACTGTTTCCGGGCGCAATGTCGCGGCCACTATGAAGCCGTTGCCTATCTTGAATTTTAAGAGGGTGTACTCGTGCTTTTCGGCATTACCCCCTTTGCTTATGTCAGTCTCGGATGGGTCTACGGCTACCGGCCCGTCGTTCGGGCAGAAAGTCGCCATGTAAGGCTCTCGGACCAGCAGTTTTTTCCTGTCAAGCTTGCGGAACTGCCATTCTATGAAGCGCGAGTAATCAGGGTATACCGTGCAGGTCAGCGAATCCCAGTCTGCCAGGAAGCCGTATTTTTTCCAGTTCTCGCAGTAATTGTTCACGAAGTAAGCCACGACGTAATCAGCATCTTTCATCTTGTCCAGTTCACTTTCAGGGTAGCCGTTCGCTTTAAGGTAATCTATCCACTGCGGGTCTTTCCGCTCCACTTTTTTCGCGAAACCGATTGCCTGGTTGCCTGACGCGTGCACGCCGACAGGGAAAAAAACATTGCAGCCTGTCATCCTCTTGTATCGACATATCGCGTCAGTGTAAGAAAAACCTCTCATGTGCCCTATGTGCTGGTATCCCGAAACTCCCGGGTAAGCGAAGTGCATGAAAAACTTCGGACTATCGCTTTTTTTGGTTTTCCACGCGCCTGATTCCAGCCAGCGCTTCTGCCATTTCGCTTCTATCTCGGAATGGTTGTACTCCATTTATTTCACTTTAATGAGGATGAAAAAGTCTTCTTCGTCCTTCCCTATTTTTCCTTTTTCCATTACTTTGTTACTCATAAATTGCTTTAATAGGCTTTCGTGCCTTTTCGGGACGCTTAACAACGCGAGCCCGGCGGGCCGCACGTATCCCAAGAGTTTCAGCGGCTCGGCAATCAAATGAAGCGCGTCGAAGCACACCAGAAGATCGAATTTTTCGTTCGTAGCGAACCATTCAGTCACGTGATAATCAATGCCGTGGCGTCGCGGTTCTATGATTTCAGGGTCAGGGTCGACACCGACGATTCTCTCGAAAAATACGCCGTTTTCTTCGAAAGAACTATAAATCCAAGCTGGGCCGATGCCTATGTCTATCACGCTGCGGACGCCCTGCAAATGCTTTTTTATGCGAGGGATTAGTTCCGCGTATTTTTGAAGCTGCTTTTTTTTCCAAGAAGCGTATATCCTCGTGCTGTACATGAATAGCGTTAACAGGGAATAGTATTTTATACCTTGTTCTCCTTATTTTTCGCATGATTACCGTAAAATGCCCCGAGTGCTCGGCTGGCCTGCAGGTCGCGTTCAAAGACCAGGAGTTCCGCGGCTGGAAAGCCTGCAAAGTGTGCGGCGTACCTTCTTTTGTAGTCATCGACTCGCAGCAGAAGCACTCCGCGAAGTCCCTGCACTCGATGATCCAAGAGTGTAAGGAAAAAAAGATGGTCGCCGAGGCGCTGTACTACATAATGAACAAAGGCGAAGCGTACGCCGACGACTTGTACTTCAACATAGGCAAGAAAGTCGAAAGCGACCTGAACGCCCTGATGAACTACCACGTCATAAAAAAAGCAGGCGTGCGGCTGGAAATAAGCAAAGGGCTGGAGCCGTTCATCATGAAAGAAATAAAGCCGTACCTGCCAAAGAACAACGAGAGCTTTTTGACAGAACTCGACATCTAGCCGCGCAGGGCTTCTTTTGAAGACACCCTCTGGTACTCTGACAGCGCGAGCATCAGACCCTCAGAGAATTCTTTCTTCGAAACCCGGAAACCGCTATCGCTCCCGTCCGAAAAGTAAACATACTTCGAGTTCATGCGCAGTGGTCTGAATAAGCCGGCTTCGGCTTCCCCATGCTCGTAAAAAAACGAAGACGAGCTCCCGTGAACGCGGAGCACGCCGCCTTCCTCAGTACCCTCTAAGGTGATTACTGCCATCTGGTTGCGCGTGGGCCGGATGTTCCCGTTCAAATCGACTTCATACCCCAGAATTTTCAGCACAGAACAAGGATTCACTGCCATGGCTTTATATTATACAGTGTGTTTTATTAAAGCTTATGCCGAAAAAAACAAAATCTCAGCAGAGAATGTATGACTTCGTTTACTTTGTCAGCGTGCTCGCAGCCGCGTCAATGTTCCTCGCATACTTCTCAGCAGCATACACTGAAATGACCTTCGAAAAAAGAACAGTGGCGGGCCACATGGCCCTCGCTCTGAACGCTGTTGGAATCGACGCCGTGAAATACAACAACGTCGTGAGAATACACGGCAACGAGTTGGCAAGAGCCACAATCTCGAAGCCCATAGCCAGGTACTTCAGCGAAGCGATGGAATACGGCGACGTGCTTGAACTGCGCGCAGCTTCGCTTTCAAGAGAAGATGAAGGAATCGTGAGCGCGTACGTCCGCGAGCAGCAGGCCATTGGAAACAGAGTCTACTTATCGACAGCAACAGTGTCTTCAGTAAGCAACCCGTTCCTCGAAATAGACATAATCCCTGAATGCGTCGGCTGGCTCGGGATATTCGCGGTGAGCGCCTTAATCATCGCTTACCCGCGCGTCGAATGGCGCAAAAGGATTCTCGGCCTCGTGATCGCACTGCCTTTAATGCACGCCGTGAACGTCATAAGGCTCGCGACGACTTTCGCCGCCGGGTACTACTTCAGCCCCGAAGCGCTTTACTTCACCCACGACATCCTCTGGAAGACAGTGCTCGTCTTCTGGGCTCTGGCCCTGTGGCTGTTCTGGGTGTACTTTGTTGTGGAGGAAAAACAGCTGTCTGACCTGAAAAAAGCGTTTAAAAGAATGTTTTTAAAGCCTGAAAGAGTTCGTAAAAAGTGATAGCAGATGGAAGACTTGGAAGGCATGCGCAAAGCGCAGGCCGAGCTGAAAAAACAAATAGCAGACCTGCAGGCGGCCATAAGCCAGAAAAAACAGTTCACCGGCTACGAGAAAGAGCGCGAGCTCGAGGACATGATTAAAGTCGCTCTCCGGCAGAACAAAAAAGTCGCCGACAAAGTTGACTATCTCATGGACACGCTCATCGAAGCCTCCCAGTCGGAAAGCGGAGAAACTGTCGAGAAAGCCCTTTCAGCACTTTCAAGCTCGCAGTTGGAGCTCATGAAGCAAGTTGAGGCCCTGCGCGACAAAGTCGACAAAGCCGAAACAGTCCGCCAACTGATGAAAGCACAGCAGAACTCGCTGGCTGCTTTGGACAAGAAACTCGCCGACTTGAGCTCCACGGTCGCGTCACTGCCATACTCGCAGCAGATTGAAGCAGTGAAGAAAGAAATAGACTCCCTCAACGAGGAAGTCAAGTCATTAGAGTCGTCAGTGCTCAGAGCGCCAGAACAGGTCACGGCGAGCCTTGAACTCGTGAAGTCAGACGTCACTGACGTGAAGTCAAGGCTGGAATCATTGTCTTCGGACGTTTCAAAAATAGAAGAAGACGAGAAAACCCAAGCTGAAAAAATGGCCACTATCGACGCGCTCAGCGCGAAATTGTCTTCTGTAGAGGGAAAAATAGAGTCCTTTGAGGAACTAATCCGCTCGGGCGCTCCCCACAGAGAGGAAATGTTCAAGCAAGAAATAGAAAAAATCCAGGAAGACTTAAAAGCCATAGAAGAGCTGAAGAAAAAAGTGGATGAAATCACGAACATCAGCGCGAGAGAGCGCGAAAAAACGCTTGAGATAATGGGCGAGCTCAAAAAGCTCGAGGACGACGTAGCCAAAGTAATGAAAACAATAGAGACATATCCAGCTGACGAGATAGAAGACACCGAATTTTTAACGAAAAAATTCAAGGAGCCCCTGAAGCAGCAGACAGAAGAACTCAGGAAAAAAATAGACGAAATAAACTCGCGCGTCGGCGAAGGCGCTGATTTTAAAAAAAAAGAACAGGAACTTGCTGAAATAACAGAAAAACTAAAGCGGCTTGAAGAAGACGTCGAATCAGCAAAACAAAACCCTATATTTGCAGAAGAGCTTAAAAAATTCCACGAAGACATCGACGCTTTGCGCAGAAAGCTCGAGGAATCCCAGAACGCGGCAGCAGAGCTGCGCTCCGTGGAGAAGCGCGTGAAAAACATCGAGTCG
>JAVYMF010000018.1:0-11390 GCA_038736665.1 archaeon
GAAGCGCATCGCGTCGCTGACGAAAGAAACGACCTTATCATCCGGCTTCACAACGATGTAATCTCTCGACATGACGTCTTTCACGCTTATGCCGCGCAACGACTCGTGCATTTCAAGGCCGGCGTACTCTGAAACTGCCCCTATGACTATGAAAACCGCAATTATCATAATCCACAAATCAGATGAAAGAAAAGCGAGCATGAACAAAAACGCAGCTATGAATAGGCTAACGTTCCTGGCGATGCGGGTGGCCTTCAAGTAGTCAATGCGCAGCGCAAGCAATGCTCGGAAAATGCGCCCGCCGTCCAAAGGAAAAGCTGGGAGAAGCAGGTTGAAGGTTCCGAGCAGCAGGTTCGCGTAAAAAGAATAGTAGACGACCAGGGCGAATGAAACGTTCATGTTTTGGATTACGTCAAAAGCGTTTGCCAGCGGGAGGTTCGCGGCGCTCATCAAACCCAGAAGCAAGTAGCACATGAGGAAATTGAACAGCGGCCCGGCGACAGACATCTGTATTTCAGTCAGCGGCTTTATGTCTGAGATGTTCATCACGGACATTCCGCCGATGGGCAGCAGCACGATTTTCGAAACTTTTATGCCCTTGGAAATCGCGACAAGCGAGTGGAAAAGCTCGTGGATGGTCACGAACAAAAACACTATCATAAGAAGCAACGCCAGGGAGGCGTTGAAAAGCAGAAGCCCCGCTATGAACGCTAGGAAAGTGACGTGCAGCTCGATGTCGATTCCTGCGACAGACAGGATTTTATAAGACAAAGCCATACTAACCATCATGAAAATAGTCGGGTTATGCGCGATATGCAGTAAAACAGTCCAAAATTTAAATACCTGCTGGAAATGCGGCGCTAATGCGTGCGACGCACATTTCGACGCGCGGTCTGAATTATGCGCCAATTGCGCGAGGGGTCTTGTTGGAAAAGCTGATAAAGCAGCTGTCGGAATGCGTTGACGCTGACTACAGAAAAATGCGGGACGAGTACGGCAAAAGCATCCAGTACGTCGAGTACGAGCCGCCGTACTTCCGCTTCAAGAACTCTGTCAGCAGGGTGAATGAAGGGACTGTGGCTTTCCTCACCGGAAAAGGCATTGACGTGATCCACGGGTATCGCAGTATCCCAAGAGCGCTGGTGATAACTGCGTCTTTCAAGAAGTTCTTCAAAGAAGCTTACGCAGAAGAAAAAATGAACGGCTACAACGTCAGGACAGCGTCGGTGGACGGCGAAATCGTCGCGATAACAAGAAAAGGCCTCGTGTGCCCTTACACCACGATGCGCGTGGAAAGTGCTGTAAGCGCGCGGTTTTTCAAGGACCACCCTAACCTCGTCTTGTGCGGTGAGGTGGTCGGCCTCCAGAACCCTTATCAGGAAAAGTCATATCCTGAAGACCGCGAGTTCGGATATTATGTTTTTGACGTCATGCGCAGGGACGGCACACTACTTAAACGCGACGAGAAGCTGGCGCTTATAAAAAAATACTCTTTGAAGGCGGTCCGCGACTTCGGGAAAGTGAGCGGCGGAAAAAGCGTCCTAGAGCTCGTCCGAAAGCTCGGGGAGCAAGGCAGAGAGGGAGTGGTTCTCAAGTCGCCAGACGGGAGAACAGCGTTAAAGTACACCGCGAATCAGAGCACTAACGAGGACCTGCGCTACGCTTTTTCTTTTTATGATGACTACGGAAACGCTTTCATTTACCCGCGCCTGGTGCGCGAGGCATTCCAAGCGTATGAGGCACGCCTGACTAAAAGCGAGCTGGAAAAAGAAGCAGCTGCGCTCGGAAAAAGCATGCTAATCCCCATGGTCGAAACGATAAAAAAAATCGCCGGCGGGCAGGAAGCAAACGAGCCGTTTAAAATAACAGTGCCTGACGAGGAATTCGGATTCGATTTCATAGAGAACCTGCGATCGCTTGGAGTTCACGTTTCTGTCCTGTCAATTAAAAAAAGAAATAAAAAAGTAATAATGTCGCTGGCAAGGAGGTATCCCGCCACGAACGACACTACGAAATACTTCTTGAACGGGGGAACATTCCATGAATGAAAAAATGACAGAATCCGCTAAAATCGTTATCGAGCGCTGCGTCGACCTGAAAGAAGACGAAACAGCGCTGATCATTTACGACGAAACCACGAAGGAAATCGCGGAAGCGCTCTTCAAAGAAGCCGCGACAAAAGCAGACGCTGTGATGATGAAAATAAAGCCGACCGGCGAGCACGGAAAAGAGCCCCCGAAGCTGGTGGCTGACGCCATGAAAAAAGCGGACGTCGTTATAGCGCCCACTAAATACTCGCTGACGCACACTAAGGCGAGGGCGAACGCGAGTAAAAAAGGAGCGCGCGTCGTAACGATGCCTGGGATAACCAATTCGATGTTCGAGAGGATAATAAACATCGACTACGGCATGATGGCCAAGGAAATAGCCAAGATTTCTGAGCAGATGAGAAAAGCCAAGAGGATACGCGTGACTACGACGTCAGGATGCGATTTTTCTTTTGAAAACAAGGGAGAGCGCGTCGTCGACGACGACACGGGAATATTCGCTAGAAAAGGCGCGTACGGAAATCTTCCTGCCGGCGAAGTGTTCGTCGCCCCGCTGGAAAAAACTTGCTCGGGAACAATCGTTATCGACTCCATGGAAAGCATGTGCAAGCCTAAGACTAAACTGTTCGTTGTCAAGGGCACTGTTCGCGAGATAGAGGGCGACGACGCTTTCAAGAAAAAAGTGTGGAAAACAAAAAAAGCGAGGGGCATCGCTGAATTCGGGATAGGTACTAACCCGAAAGCGACGGTCACAGGCAACACGCTTGAAGACGAGAAGGTCCGTGGCACGTGCCACATCGCGCTCGGCTCTAATTTTGACTTCGGCGGAAAATTGCGCTCGGAAGTCCACTGGGACGCTGTCATATTCGCGCCCACCATATGGTTCGATGACGACAAAATAATGGACAACGGAGTGCTGCTGCTGTGAGGACGCCCGCATTGTTTGCAGACGAGAAAAACATAAGGTACTTCGCCGGCGTAAGCAGGTCGCCCGGCTACCTTCTTGTCACGGAATCTAAAAAATATTTTCTAACTTCTGACGCTGACGCGGATTCAAAGGCTGTCTCAATCAAAATCCAGAAAGACGCGTTGAAAGAGCTCGGGTTCCTGCTTCGGAAGCTCAGAATAAAAAAAGTGTTCACACCTTTTTCGTCAATAAGCGCGGAACAGCTGAACAGGCTGAAAAAAATCGCGAACCTCGAAGACAGCAGCGAAGAAATAAGCGCTATCCGCTCGGTGAAGAAAAAAGAGGAGGTAATAAAAATAAAAGAAGCATGCGGATTGGCTGACGAAGCGATGAAAGCGGCCAGAGACTCTATCAGGGTCGGCGTAACTGAGAAGCGCGTTCGCTTGGAAGCGATGGAAGCGGTGCTCGAGCGCTGCGAGGACCAGGCTTTCCCGATGATAGTCGCGTCAGGCGCTAATTCGATGCTGACGCACGCGTACCCTAGCGACAAAAAAATCAGGGAAAAAGAAACAGTCATAGTCGACCTTGGATTCACTGTAGAGGGGTACTGCTCCGATTTAACGCGAACGTTCGCCGTAAGCCCGACTGAAAAGCAGATAAAGCTTTACGAAACTGTCCTGAGGGCTTACGAGGAATCTGTCGCGTGCCTTAAAAAAGGAAGGAAGTATTCCGACATTTACGAGGCTGCTGGAAAAGTTTTCGATGAAACAAAAACGCGTCAGCATTGGAAATACTCTCTGGGCCACGGCGTCGGGTTGGACGTTCACGAAGCGCCTGCGATAAACGCGAAGACAAAATGCAGAGTAGCTGACGGCAACGTTTTCACGATAGAACCAGGCCTGCATGTGAGGGACGTCGGAGGGTGCAGGATAGAAGACACCATCCTTTTCTACAAAAAGCCTGTTGTCTTGACTCGTTTTCCTAAGGTGCTTGAAGCATGAAAAAATTCTGGCCCGTAATAGGCTTACTGGTTGTTATCACGGCTTTTTCTTTTTTCATAGACGAGAACGTCCGCGTATTCATGCTTTCAGCGCAAAACGAGCAGCTGAACGCAGCAATGCTTTTCTTCTCAGCGCTCGGAGGCCTTACATTAGGCGTGCCTTTCATCGTAGCAGCACTCATCATACTGGAGATGAAGCGCAAGAACAAAATCGCCGTAAATCTGCTCATAACTCTCGCGATTGACATCGTTCTCACTACAGTCTTGAAACTCGTGATAGGGCGCGGGCGACCGGACGGAGCGAGCGACTCGGACGCCCTCGAAGTCTACCTGCCTTCTTTTCCTTCGGCCCATTCCTCGCGGGCATTCGCGATGTTTTCTTTGCTTGATTATTATTATAAAAAGCCGGCATTGCTTTACTCAATAGCTACTCTTGTGGCTTTGTCGCGGGTTTACTTCGGCGTCCACCACCTGTCAGACGTGCTTGCCGGAATGATTACGGGCCTGCTGGTGGCGCGTTTCGTGACATCGAAGAATCTAGGCGAGCGCCTTTCAAGAATGTTTAAAAAGAAACAGTGACTTATGATTAAGTGAGTGAAATGCACAAGAAAATGTTCATCCTGCTCGTGGCGTCGATAGTCACGTTTTCCGCTGGATTCATTGCCATGAGCTCGGCGCAGCTGCCCGAATGGCTCCTGGTGTTTCCGCTGAACACAACGCCGTTGATGATGACTTTGATAGTGTTTACGTTCGGGTTCCTTTTGTTTGGATATCCTTCGCCTGTAATAACCCTCTTGTCAGGGCTGCATTCAGGATGGCTGTATTCATCAGGCATTAATGTAATAACAGTTGCCGCGATGTCCGCGTGCACTTTGATGGCGGCGTTTTCAAGCGCTTATATGGGCACGTCGCTGTTGGAAGACCTGTCGGAACGCGGAAATTTCAAGCAGTCAATAAAAATGTCTATAAGCGTTCTGGCGGCGGCTTTCATAATCGCGCTAATTTCCGACTTCATCGTAGTTACATAACATTTAAATACTCTGTTTAAAAAGGGTTTTTAAATAACGAGCTTGTTTAAATACTAGTTGAGGGTATACATTCCCCGAACAGACCTTTTTTCCAGAATGCGTCACCGTTGTTTTCGGGGGGAACACAAACTCTCCCCCTCTATTTTCTTAGAATTTGGTCAAAGACCTCATCCTTCAGGATCTTCTTCCGGGAGCTCTTCATCTCTTTGCTCTGTTTCTTCGTCTTCCTGCTCTTCTTCTGTGACTTCTTCGCCGCTTTCTTCGGGCGGCGCTTTGAGCATTTCCTGAATCTGGTCCACCACGTCCAGCAAGAGAAGCATTTCGTAAACTCCGCCGAGCTTGGGCGGCTTGTCAGCTAACTTCTTGAACCGCTCGCGCAACACCGTCAAGTACTGGTATTCCAGCCCTGACGCGTCGTGCATAGCGCGGCGATGCTCTTTGAACTCTTCACGCAATACCGCGTACAACGCCTTCTCGTCGTTCATGATTTCCTCGTCAGGCTGAATGTTAGCGACGCAGAACTGAGCTAACTTGATTACTTGCTCGGGGTGCATTGAGCCGTGGTACCATTTCGGAGTCTTGTACGGCAGCGACTTGTAATATTCTCGCTCGGGCAAGTCGCCGAAAATATCCTTCGTGGCCTGGCGGATTTCCTCGGCCTTGTTCGCGAAGTAAGCCGCCTGGTACTCCCCCCCTTTCTTCAGCGCGTCCTCGCTCATCCTAAGGTACTGGTCTGCAAGAAAACCCAACGAGTAAAAAACCAGCAGCTTCTGCTCTTGGTCGCGCTTCAGAAGAACGTTGAACAAGTAATCAGAAGTCACTTTCATGGCTTTCAGAACGCTGTCCAGCGAGCGCGTGTCAATCATACTAATAAGAACGGCCCAGCGGTTTAAAAAACCTTCCCAGCAAGAAAACGCTTTTCTTTCACGCTTAAGCCGATGAGCGGCGCGAACAAAGGCAAGCGCGATTCTTTCTGCGCTTTGCAGAATCTGGAAATGCTTGTAATGCCCGCCACTCTTGCGAGAGGAATCCCTGCCGAATTCCCGTAGCTCCAGCTGGCAAGGCGCTTGTCCGGAGTAACGCATGCGCCTCTCTTGAGCATCATCCACGCCGCGAGCGCGTCTTCATCGCTTTCATAATCGCATTCTATGAAACCCCGCGCAGAACCCACTGGCAAACCGCCGGGACCTTCAAGCGATTCCGAGAAAATGAAAGCGTTGTTCTTGTATACTTCGATTCTGATCCAAAAATCAGGATTACTCAAATCCACTTTTAACTTCTTTTTTTCAATGATGAACGAGCCTATCTCGGCACTGATTTCCTGGGAAGTCAGCGGGAACTCTTTGGTTATCCTCTGCGTTTTCACTCCGAAAGACTTCGCTTTTCTCGGGATGATTTTCAAGCACACTTTTTTTATCGAATTCAGGTCGCACGGGACTTTTTCGGCTATTGAAACGGAAACTACTCCGAAAACGCGCTGCAAAACCCTCGCGTCGCGAGACTCATTCTCTGATTCTACAAAAATCCTCCAGCGTTCGGCGCGCACGCTTGCCCGCGGAAGGGCCTCGCGGATGTTCCCTGCAAGTATTCTCACGAACTCCTTGCGCACGGGCTCGGATTTCGTGAATATCTCGCCGTGCCTGACGATAATCATGGAGTAACTGTTATCAAGTTATGTTTAAATACGTGACGCAAATAACGGTGAGTATGGGAAAAATTTACCAGGCAAAAATGGACGCGGTGACGACGCTGCTGTGGCTGGGTATGATATGCCTACCTATTTACATGATTACTTACGGAATACTCATCAACGACTATGTGATGATAGCGCTCGGCCTGATAATAAACTCGCTGGGCTCTTTGTTCATCGTGTGGCCCCTTATGAACGCTTTTTACCAGCTCGAAGAAGACGGGCTCGTGGTGCGATACTGGGGCGTTAAGACGTTTCCTTACGAGGAAATAAAAGCCGCTAAAAAAGTTAGCGGGATGCACCGCTTCGCATTGTCAGGCCTTGGATATTACTGCACTAACTTCGGGCCGAGAGTGCTCGTGGACACAAAAAAGAAGGACTTCATTATCTCCCCTGACAAGCCTGACGAGTTCGTGAAAGAGCTTAACGAACGCGCAAAACTTATTACGCAGATATACCGTATGGCAAAACAATAATCACTTTTTCTCAGAATACCAGCAGTAAAATTCTTTGAAAACGTGCATTGTCTGGTCGTGGGCTTTGCATTTCAGCGACAGCAGCTTTGAGTCCATCGGCTGGTCCTTGTACGCGAAACCGCTCGCATGCTGCACTTCAGGCAGTCAGCGTCTCCTGCCATAACTAATCATATCTAGCTTATTATAAAAACAGAATTATTGAGGGCACGGAGAGCAGCATGCTAGGCATGCAAAACCCCTATGCCCTCTTGATTAATTCTTTACATCGCCTGCGCAGCGAGGCGGATGTCCTCGGAGACGACCGTCTTCCGCCCGGCGTGTGACGCGAGCCGCGCGGCAACCGCCGCTATCTCCGTCCCGTACTCGTTCAGGATTTCGGCCATCGCGACAGCGGCGTCTTCTGAAACGCGTGCCGCGCCTGCTTTCCTTATTATCCTGTCGACGGGAGCAATGGGTATTTCTGTCATTGTGCTACCTCCGCAGATTCAAACACAACTCCAGAAAGCGTCTTCATTTTTTACTCCGAGGTTGTATAAATAACGTTATGAGCAAAAAACCTGCGAAAACGTTACGATTGTCAAACAAAGCACGTAAAACGCTTGTTTTGCTTAACGGAGCCGTTAAAGCGCTTGTGATAATTATTAAAGAACGATTTCCTATAGTTATTTTATGGCGCCGCGGAAGAACTGGAAACCCCCTTTTGGGGATTATTCCAAGGTAATGGAGAGAAGGTGCTATAGGAAAGCCTTGGCTGAAAAAGCTCTGGCTGAAACAACCAAGAAAAAGCTGACTCTAGAAGAGTCCGTTGAGCTTAAGCAGAAATACGACATGAGCTACAGGCCTGGCAAGCGTTCAGACATAATGGACGCGCTGGAAGTCGACCCGAAAGAACACGTTACTTTTTTCGGCCGAAACAAAGAAGCCATTATTGCCCTAGGCGAAATCGCGGAGAACGTCTCAAAAAGAAAAAAGCGTCCTCTTATCATAAATGACGTCGGCTACGGCGAGAGGGGAGAGAGAAAATCAGAGGCGTTCGAGCCTTTCGAAATAGCCAACCAGCTGGAGAAGAAAGGCGTTGACTTCAGGATCTCGGCTTACACGAGCACCGAACGCGCGGCAAGCCTCACTGAAAAATCGAGAAAAATGAACCTCACAAGCCATGACTTCACTGGTTTCAGGCAAGATTATCTGGATTCTTTTTCAAGCACTTTCGGAAAACCCAAATGGACTGAAAAAGGAGTGACAATAAGCATACCTAGAAGAATCCAGGAAAAAATGAAATTCAGCGCCATGGACATAATAAACGCGACGCCTGCGAAACAAGCCGATATAACGTTATGTATGAACGTGGGCCTGAATCTTTCAAGAGGAGAACACAAAGTGGCTCTCTATCATCTGGCCAACTCGACGGCAAAAAACGGTTACATAATCACAGACATGCTTTTTCCCAAGAAAATGCTTGAAAAGATGGGCTTAAGAAGATACCACAGAGAAGGCAATAAGTACATAATTTACAAGAAGGTGCGCTGATGTTCGTTTCACACCCTTTCATCAAGCCGGACGTCATTGAAGCCCGCGAGTACCAAGAGTCGCTTGTTAATGCCTTTTTCGAGAAAGGCGATTCGCTGGTGGTCGCTCCTACGGCGCTCGGCAAGACGATAGTCGCTGCGCAGATAATCGCGCGCGTCCTAGAAACGAGCCCTGGCGAGAAGATATTGTTCCTTGCGCCCACGAAGCCGCTGGCGGTGCAGCACATAAACACGCTTAAGAACGTTATGGCGTTGAACGACGAGGATTTCGCCGTGCTGACGGGCGCCGTATCCCCTACCGAGCGCGAGCCTCTTTGGAACGCGAAAATAATCGCTGCGACTCCTCAGACCGTGGAGAACGACGTGCTTAACGGAAAAGCTGACCTTTCAAGAGTTTCCCTCATGATTTTCGACGAGGCTCACCGCGCAGTGAACGGCTACTCGTACGTGTTTCTTGCAGAACACTACAAGCGAATCAAAAAAAATGGGAAGATACTGGCATTGACAGCGTCGCCAGGCTCGACTCGCGAGAAAATACAGGAAATCTGCGGCAACCTTTTCGTTTCCAACATCGAGCTGAAATCAGAAACCGACGTGGATGTTTCACCTTACGTCCACAGGAAAAACATCGTCTGGAAATCCATCGAGCTGCCGGCGGAGTTCAGCGAAGTCAAGAAATTGCTCGAGAGCTTCATACGCGACCATCTTGAAGCGCTGAAGCAAGCGGGCGTGATACGCGCATACCGCTCGAACGGGCTCACGAAGCGCGAGCTATTGGGAATACAGAACTCGCTTTTCAAGCAAGCCAACAAGACGCGCGAAACGTACGACGCGATAGCGACTGTCGCGATGGTCATAAAAGCTTCGTACGCGCTTGAGCTTTTGGAAACGCAGAACGTCGCTCCGGCGATAAAATACCTGAGGAAAATGGGCCGCGAAAAAACAAAATCGTCGAGAAAAATGCTGCAGGACGTACGCGTCCAAAAAGCCCTGGTGGAATTAAGCCGCCTTGAAGAAAATGGCGTGGAGCACCCTAAAGTAAACGCCTTGGTAAACGTCGTGAAAGAAGAAACGAGTTCCGGAAAAAAGCTGATCGTGTTCTCGCATTACAGGGACATGGCGGACTACCTTGCGAACAAGTTGCGCGGCAGCGGAGTTCGCTGCGAGAAGTTCATAGGCCAGTCGACGAAAGGCTCTGAAAAAGGGCTCACGCAGAAAAAACAGATAGAGCTGATACAAAGGTTCCGCGACAGGGAATTCGACGTGCTTCTGTGCACTTCTGTCGGAGAGGAGGGGCTGGACATTCCGAGCGTTGACGCCGTGGTTTTTTATGAGCCTGTTTCCTCTGAAATACGCCACATCCAAAGAAAAGGGAGGACAGGCCGCCACCACGATGGAAAAATCATCATACTAATGACCAAAGGAACGCGCGACGAGGCGTATTACTGGTCGTCAGTGAGCAGGGAAAAGAAGATGAAGAACCTGATAAAAGAAATGGGCTCGACTGAAGCGAAAAAACAGAAAACGATAACTTCCTACTTTTCAGAAGAGGAAAAGCCGCAGAACGAACGTCCTGTAATTTACGTGGACTCGCGCGAAAGGGCGTCGGGAATAATCCGCCTTCTTCTGGACAAGGACGTCGCCATTAAAGCCAAGCAACTCGGCGTAGCGGACTTCCTGCTGTCCGAGCGAGTTGCCGTGGAGCGCAAAGAAGGGAACGACTTCGTGCAGTCGATAATTGACGGGCGCTTGTTTTCCCAGATGAAAGACCTGGCGTCCAATTTCGAGAGACCCATTCTTTTGATTGAAGGAGAGATTTTCGGGATACGCAACGTCAGCGATAACGCCGTGAGGGGCGCATTGGCGTCTGTGGCAGTCGATTACGGCATTCCCATAATACAAACGAGAGACATAGCCGAATCCGCAGAATTCTTGGCGTTCCTGGCGAAGAAAGAGCAGTTTGGCGAAAAACGCGACGTCCGCTTGCAGGGGGCAAAGCGGGCGATGACGGCTGAAGAGCAGCAGCAGTTCATCGTCGAGTCCCTCCCCGGAATAGGGCCGACTACTGCTAAAGAGCTGCTGAAGCATTTCGGCAGCGTCGAAAAAGTTTTCAGCGCTGACGAGCGCTCCCTGCGTGAAGTTGAAGGCGTGGGCGAGAAGCGCGCCAGAGAAATACGCGACGTGATAGTGAAAGAATACGGCGGGGGAAAATGACTGTTCCAATAACAACCAGGGAAGCTGCTGCCAAGAGGGAAGCCGAGCTGAAAAAGAAAGCTGAAGAGCACATCAAGAAAATGGCCGAAAACGCAAGGAAAACCCTTGAATCGCATGGTATTGCTAGTGAAGAATCTGCTTATTTTTTCAAGCTGGCTTACGAAATCGAGTCCCTCAGAGAAAAAGGCCGGTTGAAGGAAGCCGAGCAGAAGGCCTCTGTATTGAAAAGCGAGATAGATCTCTACAAGAAAGTCAAGCAAGAAGCCGAGATGGTGAGGAAAAGAGCTGAAAAAGAAGAAGTGCTGCCTTTGAAGAAAGTGAGCGAAGTAAAAGAAGATTCAATGCACGACCTGCGTTCCCTTGAAAGGAACATCGGCATCAAAGTATTTGAAGGTAACCGCGTGAGCGACGAAGCGAAGAAGCTGATGTTCTTGGTTATAAAGAAAAACACGGCCGAAACCACAGCCGAAATGAAGATGCTGATCAATGAGATCATGA
>JAVYMF010000019.1:0-10988 GCA_038736665.1 archaeon
TGAATGATATCTCGTCGCCTTTGATTTTCTCCCCTCTGATGGCGAACTCAGCCCCTGCTTTTGCCACTTTTTTTTCTCCTTTTTTCGTTTCGATGGTTATCGTCTTCAGCGTCTCGTCCACTATGACGCCGCTGATCCCTATTTGCTCCCTCTGGGGGCTTTTCGTGACTTCAGCGGTTTCCCCGATGAGCTCGCCCATCAGGAGAGACGCTTTTTTCTCGTTCATCATGATCATTTTTATCTTTCGACTATGTCCAGCTGCTCGGGCGCGTAGTTCATCGCCGTGAGTATTTTCTTTATTTTGTCGATGTGGTCTCCTTGGAGTTCTATTCGCCCTTCTTTCATCGTACCGCCGCATGCGAGCTTGTTTTTCAGCTCTTTAGCGAGCGACTTGAGGTCTGTTCCGGAGTCAAAACCCTCGAGGATAGTGTATGTTTTCTTGAATTTTCTTTTCTCGCGTGTGACTTTTATCTTCTGGCCCGCCTTGCTTATTTCCTGGCACACGCAGATGTCCGAAGGCAAGCCGCATTTCGCGCATATGCTGCTCAGCTTGACGCACCTCTCTGTTTTTTTAGCGTTTCAATCCTGGCGATCGTCCTGCGTATCTCACGGATTCTTCCGGCGTTCTCGGGCTTCGTGCCACTTGCAACCGCGCTTTTCTCGCGCGACAGCTCGGCCAGAAGTTGCTGCTTCTTCTCGTCCATTTCAGCGGTGCTCATCCCGCGCAGGTCTTTCATCCTGTAAATTGCCATTGTGATTCCCTTTTCGTGGTTTATTTGTGTATCCTGACGTGGGCTTTCAGCCCGCGTTCAGTAGTGAACATTCTGCCGCATTCGTCGCACTTGAAAGTGCCTTCTTCTTTCTTTTGGCTTTTTTTGGCTTCTTTGGCTACTTCTTTCAGGGCCTCTGCCGCCGTTTCTTTTTCAGCAGGCGTGGGCTTCACTTCTTCGGACAGTTCAGCCACGCCGCTTTCCAGGGCGACGCTTTCGGCAGCTTTCTTTTCTCCTGCTGTCGGCTCTGTTTCTTCAGCGATTTCCGCGATTGTTTCTTTCTTGAGGGTAATTTTGTCAGGGAAGACAACTTCAGGTGGCACTATCCTTACGGTGATGCCCATTATCCCTTGCTTCTGCAGGGCCTGGTCCCGCGCTTCCCTTATGAATTTCACTGCATCTCCTGCTTTTTTGATGTAACCCACTTGAATCCTGTCTTTTTTTGAGCGCATTCCCTTGCTCGGTGAGCCGTCTATTATTATTTCAGTTCCTTGGGCTCCGGCGCTCATGACCTTGAAAGCTGCTGCTTTAAGTACTTTTTTTGGCTTCATGCCTTTTTCAATCATTCTCTTAATCATCCTTGCGACCACAGCAGGTTCCAGGTTCGGGCGCGACACGTCAGCGACTTCAATCTGTGGGTTTTCTATTCCCAGGTCTCGTTCCATTGCGTCTGACAGGTCCTTGATGCTCCCTCCTTTGCGGCCTATGACCAGGCCGGGCCGCTCTGCGACCACGCCGATGCGCGTGTTTAACGTTGTTCTTTGGATATCCACGTCGATTATTCCCGCTTTTTCAAGCGTTTTCTTAATGTAGTCTTTGGCTTTCACGCGCTTAATGGATTCTTTGATGAACTTTCTTTCAATCATTATACCACTTCAGCATTATTTCATTTCTTTTACCGCGATTTCCAGGTTAGCCAAGTCGATGCAGTGCCTTTTAGACCTTCCCTTGGGTTTTATTCTCGGTATGGTTGACGCTTTGTAAGAAGTTGAATGGATTATCTTAAGCTTATCGCCGTCCAGCCCCTTGTGTTCGGCGTTCGCTTTTACGTTCTGCAGCAACTTCAGCACGATTTTCACTGACTTGTCTAAGTAACGCCCAGGCTTACCACCTCTCCTGTGCGGGACTCCTTTGTTGTATCGCCTCATAGGAATGAAAGCCCTGCGCTCCAGCACTTCATTCAGGTACTTTTCTGCCGCGTTCACGCTTTTCCCGCGTATAGCATAGCATACTTCGTTGCAGTGCTTCCATGAAACGTTCAAGTCCTTGGAGCACGCGCGTGCGACCCTCTCATCGTTTCCTTGGTAAGAGTAACGGTTCATAATATCCCCTTTATTTCACTGACACGAACTTCGTGCCGCGCGTAGCGCCGATTCCCGGGCCGGAGTGCGTGACTTTCTTTCTGGTCAGCGCGAACTCTCCTAGCACGTGCCCGACGGCATGCGGCGGCAGCTCAACGTTAATCCATTCCTTGCCGTTGTGTATTGCAAAGCGCTTTCCTATCATCTCAGGCAGTATTATTATGTCCCTTATGTGCGTGCGGATGGGCTTTTGCCCCTTGTGCTCGCGCACTTGCTTCAGCAGTATTTTCTGCTGTTCTTTCATCCCGCGCTTCAACGTACGCCTTTTTCTTGACGGAAGCAGCGCTGCGAACTCGTCGATTGTCATCTTTTTTAGTTCTTCCATCGTTTTTCCGCGGTACGTGAACTCTTTTTTAGCCATCAGCATTCACTTCGTTTTTGTTTCAATACCATATCGCATTATTTATCGTTTCTTTCTTCCTGTCCTGCGTGCTCCGAACGAGCCTACGTGCTGTCCTGGCGGCGCACCTTTTCCTTTTGGAGTCATTGCGCCGTGGTGCTCCTTGCCTCCGAATGGGTGCTCGACGGGGTTCTGGTGCACGCCTCTGACAATCGGGAACAGCTGCCCGCGGGCTTCTCTTTTGAAGCGCTTCACGGAAGCCTTAAGCATCGGCTTTTTGGTTCTTCCGCCTCCTGCGGCGTTGCCTATGGTTGCCCTGCAGTTTGCCGGAAGCTTTCTTATTTTTCCCGAAGGTAGCTTCACAGTGGCCTCAGAGGATGTTTTTGATATAATGAAGCACACGCTTCCTGAGGAGCGCGCGAGGTCCCCGCCGTTGCCAGCGCGGGACTCGATGTTGAATATTGGGTAGCCCTCAGGTATTTTTGATAACGGGAGAATGTTTCCTATCTTGAGCTCGGCGTTCTCGCCTTGCTGGATGACGTCGCCCACTTTAAGGCCTTCGGCAGCCGGCAGCATTATTTCCGCGTCAGTGAACTTCAGCAGCGCAAGCAATCCAGTTCTTCCAGGGTCGTCGACAATGTCGATGACTTGAGCTGACTGAACTCCGTTTGACTCGTTCTTGTACGCCACTTTGGTCTTGAACCTGTGGGACGGCGCAGTAAACGATGGGGATCCTTTCCCTCTTCTCTGCGATAGCAGCGGTCTTCCCATTCATCATCACGCTTATATTAGTTTTAGCTTGGTCGCCAGATCCATCGCCTTGAATTCCGGCTTCAGCCGGATGAAGGCCTTTTTTTTGCCTTTTATTCCCATGACTGTGTTCACTTCGGCGACTTTCACATTGTACATTTTCTCGAACTCTTCTTTGATTTGCTTCTTTGTCGCGTTTTTGCTGACTGCGAAAGCGAGTTTGTTCTCTTTTTCTATCATGTTCACGGCTTTTTCCGAAAGCAAGGGGTATTCGATTATCATATTTTCACTTCGATGTTCTCATACTTCATTTGAACAGGGTTTTCAGCTCGTTCATAGCGGACTCCGAGTACACTGTCAACCGCCCTGCGTGGCCTCCCGGCGCGAGCAGTTCGACGTTCACGTTTTTCACTGTCACTGCGTCTACTCCTGGGATGTTCTTCGCTGCTTTTATGATGCCTCTGTCTTTTTTCACGATTATCAGCACGCTTTTCTTTCTCTTGTAAGCCCTTCCCCTCATTGAGCCTTTTCCAGGCTTAAGCGTCCGCTTACCGGCCCGCTTCACGTCCTGTCCAAGCCTGAGTTTCTCAAGGAGAGAAGAGACTTCTTTCGTTTTTTTCATCTCTTCTATTTTGTCATCAACCACTATCGGCAATGCCAGGCCAGTTATCCTGTGCCCGCGCTTCGCTACGAATTCAGCGCTTGCAGTGGCAGCTATAGCCGAACGGATTGCTTTGCGCCGTTCTTTCTTGTTTATTTTTTCGGCGATTATTTTCTCTGGTTTCGGGGGATGCGCTCTCCGCCCGCCGCGAGAGTGAGGAACGCGCCTGACTTCGCCTAGTTCTCCCTGCGGTAGCTTTACTTTAGGTAAGCGGGCTCGCCCGATGTTGATGCTAGTGCGGTACACTTTGTGCCGTCTTCCGAAGTAATCCGCGGAAGTCTTCACGCCAGCCATCAAATCAGAGTATTTTTTCTGATAAGAATTGGAACGCAGCGCTAAGAACGCTCTGTTAATCACGTCCGGGCGGATTTCCTCACTGAAAACTTCAGGGAGATCTACTTGTTTTTTCTGCGTTCCGTCAATTGAATACACGTTGGCTTTCATAATCATGTCACTTTTTCATTATCCCTGCTGCGATTTCAGCGACACGCTTAGCAGAGTGGGCATCGGCAGTTCTTTGTGGCCGCGGATCGGCTCGCGTATGACTATCATGCGCTTTTTGGCGCCAGGCACAGAGCCCTTCACGAGGATATAAGAAGAACTGATTTCGCCGTAATTGACTATGCCGCCGGAAGGCGTGATTTTTTTGCCATCGTCGCCAATCTTGATTATGCGCTTGTTGTATTCAGTGCGCTTGAAAAAGCCCATCTGCCCCTGCATCGGGACAGTGTGCAAGACGCGCGGCGGGTTCCACGGCCCTATTGCTCCCGGTCTTCTTCGGTGCCCATGCGCTTTGCGCGGCTGAATCTTGATGCCGAAGCGCTTCACAGGACCCTGCAGGCCCTTGCCTTTCGTCACGCCTACGACGTCAATCCACGCTCCTTCGGAGAAAACGTCTTTTGCTTTGACTTCTGTGCCGAGTATTTTTTTCGCGTATTCCCAGGCCGAGCGGACGTCCTTTCCCCCCACGCCCACTTCCAGCAGCTCAGGCGTCTTCTTCAAAGATATCTTCACTGGCTGCGTCGCGATTATGACGCGGACGACAGCCGCTTTTTCGACTTGCTTCTCCGCTTTTTCTAGTTGCTCTTTTGTTTTCACCGTTTTCGGCAGGAATATTTTGCGCGACAGTTCTTTTGGTATTTTTTCGGCAATTACTTCTGCCGTGATTTTGAGGCCAAAAGGAGAACGTTCGTACAAACGTATCGCGTAAATGAAAACGTCAGGGGTTTCAAGAATAGTAACAGGCATGGCTATTTGCTGCCCGAACGCAGGCGACTTGTCATGCGTTTCGTTAGCTATGACATGCGTCATTCCAGCTTTGTACGCCGGGAAGCCAAGTAATTTAGGAGTTTCTGTTTTTGGAAACGTGCTGACGCTCGGGTAAATCCGCTTCGTTTTTTTTCGCGGATAAAACTGCAAAGAACCGCGGTGCGGCCCAGATCGTTTTCCCATAAATTCACTTAATCTTCATAGTGAATACTGTTTTCACAGCACGCTTGTCGCGTTTTTGAAAAACAAGCTTCAGGCCATAAAAACAAAAGCCTTCAAGCATTGCACCGGACGATTTACCTAAATAAATAGGCTGTACTTTATTCTGCATCAGGGGGTTTATAAAGGTTATCTTATCCTTTCGTGACGCCCATCGGCGTCATGCGCGCGACTTTACGCGATATGCCCGCGGACTCCGTCGATGCAATCACGTCATCTATGTTTTTGTAAACGCCAGGCGCTTCCTCGGCGATTACTTTGAATGACGTGGCGCGGACAATTTGCCCGCGTGCTTCTAATTTTTTCTGAACGTCTTCTCCGCGGATAGTTTTCAAAGCGTGCGTTCGTGATGACAATCGCCCCGCGCCGTGCGCCGTGCTGAAGAACGTTTCCGAAGCGCTTTCTGTGCCGACCATAACGTACGACGCCGAGCCCATGTCGCCTGGAATGAGCACTGGCTGGCCTTCTTTCCTGTAAAGTTTCGGTATTTCTTTTCGCCCCGCAGGCATAGCTCTCGTGGCACCTTTCCTGTGAACGCAGAGAACGCGTCGTTCGCCGTCAACTTCATGCTCTTCAAATTTAGCGACGTTGTGGCACACGTCGTAAATGAGGTCTAGCCCGAGCTCTTCGCGTTCTTTCCTGAAAACGCTCATCATTGTTTCGCGAATCCAGTGGGTCATCACCTGGCGGTTGCAGAACGCGTAATTGATGCCGCAGTTCAGCGCACCTACGAAATCGTTCGCTTCGTCCGAGCCGAGCGGGGCGCATACAAGCTCGCGGTCAGGAAGTTCGATTTTCCACTTTGGCATGGCGCTGTTGAAGCGCGATATGTAGTCGTCGCAAATCTGATAGCCGTATCCCCTCGAGCCGCAGTGAAGCATTATAATCACCTGGTCTTTGCCTGTGATTCCAAATTTTTTCGCAGTTTTCTCTTCAAAAATATCGCTTACTTTTTGTATTTCGAGGAAATGGTTCCCGCTTCCGAGGGTTCCGAGCTGCGGGCGACCTCGCTTCTTTGCTTTGTCTGAGACTTTGGATGGGTCTGTGTTTTCCATGCATCCGTTTTCTTCTGTCCTGCTGAGGTCTTCCTTCTCACCGTAGCCGTGTTCAATGGCCCATTTCGCTCCTAATCGTGCTACGTCGTCTATTTCAGAATCTTTTGCGCGCACTTTGTCGCTTTCAGAGCCGACGCCTGAAGGCACGTTCTTGAACAATGCGTCGACGAGTTCGCGCAGTTTCGGCTTGACTTCGTCTGCAGTGAGAGTTGTCGTTATCATCCTCACTCCGCAGTTCTGGTCGTACCCTATTCCTCCAGGGGATATTACGCCTCCTTCTTCTTCGAAGAAAGCCGCGACGCCGCCGATTGGGAATCCATATCCGTAGTGAGTGTCAGGAAGCATTATTGAGTGACGTTGTATGCCTGGCATTGTGGCGACATTCATGCCTTGGATTAATGCGCTTTCTTCTATGAGCGAGCGCACAGAGTCATTAGCGTAAAGCCGCGCCGGCACGCGCATTGCCCCTTCTTTTTTTATTTCGTGTACTGAATCCCGTATTTTTCTCATTTCCATAGCGTTCACTTTACGTGTCGACGATTACAACGCATTTCCAGAGATTTTTTTCTTTTTTTATCTCCATCTTATGGTATGTTATTGCTTTCACGTCGATAATAAACTTGTGCTTTTTTTCGTCGTATTTCTCACCGAAGGCCTCAGATGTTAATTTTCCGTTGTTGATTTTGACATTGAACTTCGTGAATATTATGTGTTCTGTATCAAACAAGTAAAGAAGTTCAGAGAGGAAGTCGTGTAGGAGTATTACGTCGTCCTCATGCTCGAGTATTATTCCTCGTTTTTCTTTTGCGCTGATCTCTTTCGTTTCGAACATTACCGAAAAAAGGGCTTTGGCAGCGTTCTCAAACATTTCTTCTTTTGTTTTTCCGTATGCAGCGAACGCCATGTCAGCTGTCGCAATGTCGAGAGCTTCAAATTTTTTCATAACGGAATCATATCTTCTTTTTTTTAATAGCAATCACGCGGTGGGGGAGATTTGAACTCCCGGGCCCCGGAGGGCACTGGTTCTCAAGACCAGCGCATTACCGCTTTGCTACCACCGCATCAAAAACACGGTTTTGGATCCCGAATAATGGTGCATGTAATCTGTGAGCACCACTATTTTTTAAGTTTTTTCTGAAATTAATGCTGATTAGGAGTTATTTGGTTAATAAATTGCTGGCGTTACTCAGTCGGCGCTTTCTTGGCTTTTTTCGCTTTCAGCCCGCTTTCTTTCAGTAGGGAGCAGATTTCTTTCTCTATTTTTTCAAGCTCGGCCAGTTCTCGCGCTCCTTTTTGGCTGCTTCGGTTCGCGCTATCTTTGCTTTTTCGGCTTCCATTAT
The DNA here is from genome assembly GCA_038736665.1 of archaeon. GTDB lineage: Archaea > B1Sed10-29 > B1Sed10-29 > B1Sed10-29 > JAJRYS01 > JAVYMF01. The sequence goes on from JAVYMF010000019.1 coordinate 7,766, forward strand.
CCAAAGTGGCGCTTTTATTATTCCTCTCATGGCCATGCTTACCGCCGTTATTGTGTTTCGGCTGCCCTTAAAAATAGCTGTTTTTACTGGTTTTTGAGCTCGATTTCGATGTGTACTTGGTCCGGAACTTGCACGCGCATTATCTGGCGGAGCGTTCGTTCATCGGCTTCGATGTTTATCAAACGCTTGTGGACGCGCATCTGCCATTTTTCCCAGGTTTTTGACCCATCGCCGCAAGGTGTCTTAAGAGTGGGTACTGTGAGCTTCTTCGTCGGAAGGGGTATCGGTCCCGATACTTTAGCGCCTGTTTTTTGGGCGATTAACTTGATTTCAGCGCATACTTCCTGAAGCTTCCCGTACTCCGGGCTGATTAATTTGATGCTGGCTGTTTGGGTCATTTTTTTCACGAGTGAAAAACAAAATGGTTTAAAGGCCGGCAGAGCCGGCCTTCGAAAGGGTTTATGCTTTTTTCTTGACGTCGATGACGATACCTGCGGCGACCGTCTGGCCCATGTCCCTTACGGCGAACCTGCCGAGGGGCGGGAATTCGCTTGATTTTTCTATTATCATGGGCTTGCTTGGCTTGAACGTCACTATCGCGGCGTCCCCTGTTTTGATGAAGTCAGGGTTTTCTTTAATAACCTGGCCCGTCTTCGGGTCTAGCTGTTTGTTGATTTTTATGACGCTGCATGCGACCTGCGCCGTGTGCGCGTGCACGACCGGCTGGTAGCCGATGGTAATCGCTGTGGGGTGGTTGAGGACGATTATCTGGGCTGTGAACTCGTCAGCCACTGTCGGCGGGTTGTCCACGTGCCCGATGACGTCCCCTCTCTTTATGTTTTTCTTGTCGACTCCCTTCAAGGAGAATCCGATGTTGTCTCCTGGTTCGGCTTCGTTCATCTGCTGGTGGTGCATTTCGATTGACTTAACTTCGCCTGTGACGTTTGCAGGCATGACTACGACTTTGTCGTTCACTTTAAGCACGCCTGTCTCGACACGCCCGACAGGCACCATGCCCACGCCCGTGATTGTGTACACGTCCTGAATTGGTATCCTCAGAGGTTTTGACGTGTGCTTCTCAGGGGGCTTGAAGTCATCCAGCGCTTCCGTGAGCACTTTTCCTTTGTACCACGGCATTTTGTCGGATTTTTTCACGATGTTGTCGCCGTTGTACGCTGATATCGGTATGAACTGCATGTCCTTCACAGGATATCCGATTCCTCCGAGCAGTTTTTCCATGTCGGCGCGGACTTCTTTGTACTTTGATTCGTCGTAGTTGACAGCGTCCATCTTGTTCATGGCCACAATCATCTGCTTTACGCCGAGCGTCCTCGCGAGGAAAGCGTGCTCTCTTGTCTGCGCCTGCGGCCCGTCCTTGACTGATACGACGAGCACTGCTGCGTCTGCTTGGGACGTTCCTGTAATCATGTTTTTGACGAAGTCCCTGTGCCCAGGCGCGTCTATTATCGTGAAGTAATACTTCGGCGTCTGGAAGTCCTTGTGCATGACATCAATAGTCACGCCTCTCTCTCTTTCTTCTTTGAGGCGGTCCATCGCGAAGGCGAACTCGAACGTCGCCTTGCCGACTTTCGCGGCCTCTTCCTTAAGTTTTCGTAGTTCGACCTCGGTCAGGGCTCCTGTGTCGTAGAGCACTCTTCCGACCGTAGTCGATTTTCCGTGGTCTACGTGCCCGATGAAAACGAGGTTCATGTGTGGTTTTTTGTCTGCCATTTCGTTTTACCTCCGTAGCATGATTTTTTTATCGCTTATTTTTTTGATGAGCGTATAATATTGCGTTTATTCCAAGAACGTCTGCGGCGTCGGAACGTCCGGCGTCAGGCCTTTTCGTTCGCGGACTTTTCTGACGACTTCGTTCTGCAGCGCCTTTGGCAGCCGTTCGTATCCGAGGTATTCGGTTGTCCAAAGAGCACGTCCCTGCGTTGCGGAGCGGATTCCTGCGGCGAAGCCGAACATTTCCGAAACAGGGACTTTTGACACGAGGGTCAGCGAGTCTTCTTCTTGGTTCATTTCTAGGATTTTTCCCCGCCTTCCTTGGATGTCGTTTGTTATTGCTCCCATATATTCTTGTGGGGCTGTAATAAATAGCTTTTGCTTGGGTTCAAGCAGCGCCGTATCAGTCATCAGCATGGCCGCGAGTATAGCGCGCTTGAATGCAGGGATGACTTGGGCAGGTCCCCTGTGCACGGCGTCTTCGTGCAGCGTGGCGTCACGCAGCTTTACAAGAATCTTCGTGCACTTTTCTTTTGCGAGCGGGCCCTGGTCCATGGCTTCGATGAACGCTTGTATCGCGAGTTCTTTAACTTCGTTCAGGTACTGCAGGCCTTTTGTCGCGTCCACAAGCATGTTTCCTCCGTAGATGTACCACGTTTTTTTCGCTTCTTCTCTGTCCATTCCTTTCTCGACTAGTTTTGAGGAGATTGTTTTTATGTCCTTGATTTTTCCTTCCGGGATTTCCCCCGACTTTATGGCGTTGTATATTTCGTCAGGCATTTCCTCGACAGTAATGTAGAATTTGTTGTGTCTGTTCGGAGATTTTCCTTCCACTTCAGGGGATATCCCTGAAACGCTTTCTCTGTAAACGACTATGGGTTGAGACGTTTCGATGTCCACTCCTTTGTCTTTTCTGATGACGTGCTCCAGGATTTCCAGGTGCAACTCGCCCATCCCTGACAGCAAGTGCTCGCCGGTTTCCTCGTTTATCTGCACGCTGACAGTGGGGTCTTCTTTCGCTACCTGTCTGAGAGCTTCTATGAGCTTAGGCAAGTCCTTTGGGTTCTTTGCTTCGACGGACTTCGTGACGACCGGCTCTGAGTAGTGCTTTATTGACTCGAAAGGCTCGATTTTTTCTTCGGATGCAGTTTCTCCTGCGAAAGCGTCGCGCAGGCCAGTGATTGCGGCGATGTTTCCAGCGGGAATGTCCTCTAGCTGGATGCGGCCGTCAATCATGTATATTCCGACTTGCTGGACAACGGCTTCCTTGACCGAGTTTATGAGCTGCACTTTTTGGCCTTTTCTCACCGTACCTGAGTACACGCGGGCTGTGGCGACTTCGCCGGCATGCGGGTCTATTTTAATGCTTGTTATCATCATCACTACTTTCCCGTCTTTGCTGCAGTTGATCATGTTCTTTCCCGCGTCTGAATTAATGTCCCCAGACCATATGTTTTGAATCCGGTACTTCTGGGCTTCTACGGGGCTCGGC
>JAVYMF010000020.1:0-10907 GCA_038736665.1 archaeon
ACCACAATAGGGCAGGAAAAAGTAGTCGCAGAGCTGCTACAGGGAAAAGCCCGACTAACAGGCGGGGACATCAGCGCGATAGCCGTTATAGACACCTTGCGCGGTTACCTGATGATAGAAGCCACCGACGAAGCTGAAGTGCGCAAGCTTATTTACAAAGCGCCCCACGTCCGCGGCATGGTCAAAGGGCAGATGGGAATGGCTGAGATACAGCACTTCCTAGAAGTCAAGCCCATGACGGCAGGAATAGAACGAGGGGACATAGTCGAGTTGACTTCAGGCGCTTTCAAGGGAGAGAAAGCCAAAGTCATAAGAATCGACGAATCGAAGGAAAAAATCACGCTTGAAATCATTGAAGCGGCTGTGCCGATTCCAATAACCGTGGACGCTTCAAGCGTCCGCGTCATAAGGGAACAAACGGCCCAGTGAACAAAAGAAGAACGGTGATACTGAAATGGCTGAAAAAACGATAAGCGCGATAGTTGACGGCGGAAAAGCTACTCCTGGGCCGCCGATAGGGCCTGCTCTTGGGCCTTTGGGGATTAACGCCGGCAAAGTCGTGGCAGAAATAAACGAGAAGACAAAAGCGTTCGAAGGAACGTCTGTTCCTGTGAAGATAATCGTCGACCCATCGTCAAAATCATACCGCATCGAAGTGGGAACACCTTCTGTTCCGGCGATGATAAAAAAAGAACTCGATGCAGAAAAAGGCTCTGGAAGCGCGAAATCAGTTAAAATCGGCGAACTTACAATAGACCAAGTGATAAAAATCGCCCAAGCTAAAAGCGAATCGACGCTCGCCCGAACCCGCAAGGCGCACGTGAAAGAAGTGCTGGGCGCCTGCGTGTCCATGGGAGTGCTTGTCGACGGAAAAGACCCCCGAGCTGTTCAAAAAGAGGTGGACGCCGGAAAGCACGACCTGAAAATAGAAGGCAAGTCTCCATTAGTACTGCCGTCCAAGCAGCAAATCGCCGAAATGAAGAAAAAGTACGCTGCAGCCCAAGCGGCCGCTGAAGAAGCGAAGAAAGCGGCTGAAGCATCGGCAGCACCATCGGCAGAAGCACCTGCTGCTCCTGCAGAGCCGGCGAAAGAAGAGAAAAAAGGAAAAAAGAAATAAGCTTTTAAACCCCCTTTTTCATTATTATTACCGCTCCCGTGGACTAATCCTCGGATTAGTAGGGGTTTCTATCATGGAACTTAAGAAAGCAATAGAAGAGATCAAAGCAGACCCAAAGAAAAGAAAATTCGTGCAGTCAATAGATTTGATCATTAACTTCCAAAAGCTTGACCTTAAGAAGCCGGAGAACAAACTCAACATAACGCTCAACCTGCCCAAAGGAAAAGGAAAAAAGACGAAAGTTGCAGTATTCTCAGGAAATGAGCTGATAGTCGAGGCAAAGAAAGTCGCTGACAAAGTCATAACGGCAGAAGACCTCGACAGGCTCAGCAAAAACAAGGCAGAAGCCAAAAAAATAGCTAAGGAATACGACGTTTTCCTGGCGCAAACTGACTTAATGGCGTCAGTCGGAAAGCTAATGGGCCAAGTGCTTGGAACCCGCGGCAAAATGCCGAGGCCTGTTCCGCCAACGGCCAAGCTTGAACCTATAATAAAGTCTCTGTCCAACTCGGTGACAATACGCACGAAAACGGCGCCCACCGCGCAAGTGCTAATCGGCACCGAGGAAATGAGCAGCGAGGACATTGAAGCCAACGCCTCTGCCGTAATCAACACTGTAAAGGAAAAACTGCCCAACAAAGAAGGCAACATTAAATCCATACTCATAAAAACCACGATGGGAAAGCCGTTAAAAATCGACGTGAAGTGAACAAAATGAGAGAAGGCAAAGTTCCGCAGTGGAAGATAGATGAAGTCGAGGCGACGAAGCGACTCATAGAAAGCAAGCCCATCGTTGGGATAATCAACCTCAGAGGGATGCCTTCAGCGCAGTTCCAGGACATCAAGAAAAAACTCAGGGGAAAAGCGGAGATAAAAGTAATCAAGACAAATTTCTTAATGCGCGCGTTCGAAAAAGCCAAGGACGCTAAACTGCGTGAGCTGGAAAATTACATAGATGGGCCTTCGGCAATAATCGTTTCCGACGAGAACCCTTTCAAGCTGTTCTCGATAATCAAGAAGAACCGCGGTAAAGCAGCCGCAAAAGCAGGCATGGTAGCCGAAAAAGACTTCGTTGTGCCAGCTGGCGAGACCGACTTGCCGGTCGGACCAGCGCTCTCGGAGCTGAAGATGGCCAAAGTGGACTGCAAGGTCGACAAAGGAAAAATCGTCGTAAACAAGGATTCGATAGTAACTAAGAAAGGCGAGAAAGTCACTGAACAGGCGGCGTCCGCATTGGCGAAGCTCGGCATAATGCCCGTTGAAATCGGCCTGGCTGTAAAAGCGATCTATGAAAAAGGCCTGATTTACACGCCTGATGTGCTTAACATCGACGAGGAGCAGTTCATGGAAACGCTGAAAGCGTGCTATTTGAACGCTTTGAACCTGTCCGTGAATGCAGGATACCCCACAAAGCAAAACATTGTTTTTATGATTCAAAAAGCTTACAACAACGCGAGGAACCTTTCAGTCAACGCTAAAATATACAACAAAGAGTCAATGCCGTTCATCCTCAGCCGCTCGGCGAGCGAGATGAACGCCTTGAAGAACGCGCTGGCGGGAAAAGGCTACTCAGGATGATATTAACGGAGGTACAAAACATGGAGTACGTGTACGCGGCACTGATGCTGCACTCAGCCGGAAAACCCATAGACGAAGGTTCAATTAAGAAAATCGTCGAAGCAGCCGGCGAGAAAGCAGACGAAGCCAAAGTGAAAGCGTTAGTAGCTTCGCTTGACGGCGTGGACATTAAAGACGCGATGAGCAAAGCAGTCGCTTCGGCGCCAGCAGCGGCTCCTGCGGCAACGGCCTCGGCAGCAAAGAAAGAAGAACCGAAGGAAGAGAAAAAATCCGAGGAAGAAGCAGCAGGCGGACTAGCATCCTTGTTCGGATAAACCCCTAATCTTTATATACAAAGAAGGATTAGTTCACTCCGGGGATGCAATGCCTTTCAGGAAAACAGTTAAGCCGACACAGCTGGAAAGAGAAGTGAAGCAAGTCGAGAAATACGAGTACCTCCTGGTAGAATACCTGAAGGAAATCAGCAACGAAATCACGTACCTCGTCCTAATCGTATGCTCCTTGTTTTTGTACGTGATGCTGGACCTACTTCCTGCGGCGGACACGGCAAGCTATGAAATAGTGAGGATAATATTCATCCTGCTCATCATAGGCGGCTTCGGACTGTTCGGAATGAGCAACATAACAAAACGCAGAATAGAACGGCGCTTCGAACAAATGTTCCTTTAAGCCAGACTATTTTTTAGTTTTTAAAACAAACAGCGCGAGCTTTAACCCTTTATCAGCGCGGTTGGGTCCTTCAAACCGCTACCAGAAATTATAAGCACGACGCGCTCGTCCTTCTCGTAATCAATTTTTTTCAGGCCCGCGAGCGACGCAGCCGCAGCGGGCTCGGCGAACACGCCCTCGCGCCCGAGCTCCTTAATAGCTTGAGTGATCTGGTGGTCGTTAACGCGAACGCACTCGCCACCGGAGTGGTTGACGGCGTCAATCGCGGTGTAGCCGTTGTACGGCACTTTCACCATTATCGCGGACGCGATGGTTTTCGGGTGGTGGACGGGAATGATTTCGCCTCCTTTTTCCCAAGCGTTAACTATGGGCGAGCAGCCCGCCGCCTGCACGCCTATCATCTGAGGAAGAGAACGCGTTTTTTTCAACGCCTTCAATTCCAAAAAAGCCTTGTAAATCGCTGTAATCATCCCACCGCTGCCCATAGGCACGACAATCTTATCGGGAACGTCTTTCAGCTGCTCGAAAATCTCAAAGCCCATTGTTTTAATGCCTTCAATGTAATAAGGGTTCAAGCCGCTTGCGGCTAAGTAAGTCCTGTTATCCTTGACTTCTTCAATTGACGCCTGCATAGCATCGTAAAACGTCCCACGCACTCGCACGAGTTCAGCGCCGTAAGCGCTTATCTGAGCTATCTTCTCCTGAGTAACGTCCTTAGGCACGAACACTTTCGCGCGAATGTTAGCGTAAGCGCAGTAAGCCGCCACGCTCGCGCCCATATTTCCGGTGGAAGCGACAGCTGCTTTCTTGAAGCGCCTGTTAAAGGCGTTGGAAATCACGACAGTAGTGCCCCTGTCCTTGAAAGAGCCCGTAGGATTGTCGCCTTCCAATTTCATGAAAACATTGTCATCAGTATCGCGCCGCTTTACCAAAGGCGTGCCCCCTTCGTTCAAAGAAACAGAACAATGGACTGGAATCATCGACTGATAGCGCCACACGCCGAAACCGAACGGCACCCAAGCTTTCTGCTCGTAATCGCACAACAGTACCGAACCGCACTTACCGCACTTGTACTGTACAGCGGAATATTCCCCCCCGCACTTAGAACAATAAAACATACTACAACTTCAACTCTCTCCTCTCTTTTAAGGCTTTAGACACAAGCCCGAGGACGTCAATCTTGGATTCTTCTGAGTTCATTTTTTCAGGCGAAGCCATAGTTGCAGGCCTAAAAGGAACTAACGGACAGCACGCGACGGGGCGCGTGGAAATATTGAACGTTCCTATGCGCTTCGCGATTTCGATGATTTCATTCTTGTCCATTCCGATAAGCGGGCGGACCACAGGCATACGCGTCGCGTCAGACACTGTCTTAAGGTTGTGGAGCGTTTGGGACGCGACTTGCGCGAGATTATCCCCATTCACAAGGCAATCAGCACCCGTTTCTTCGGCCAGAGCCGCGGCCGAGCGGAGCATCATTCTCTTGCAGAACACGCACAAAAACTTCTTGTCGCATTTCCTGCTGTACTCGCCGAGCGCTTCAGCATGAGATATCACATACAGCCTTTTGATGCCTATTTTTCTAGTGTTGTCTTTCACGCGCTTTAAAGACTCTGCGTCAGAAGGCGCTGAATTCTCGAAGTAAACCGCTTCCAAACTAATCTTTTTTTTCATCAAGTAGCCGGCGACCGGCGAGTCTATGCCCCCGCTTAGCAAGAGTAAGCCTTTCATACAGACATTATTGAAGCTTAACTGGTTTAAATGCCGGCTTCTAAACGCTTTTATACCGAAACAACGAGAATTTAAAAGAGGATTTGAATGAGAAGGGATTTACTTTGCAAAGGGCGATGAATCGCCGCTGTTTTTGGTTAGTAAAAAACCTTTAATACTAAAAGTTCTATTACGAACGTAAACGAGGGATTATTTTAAAAAATAAGCTGACGGAGGGTTGGCAGATCGGCTATGCACCCGGCTGCAGACGCAGCTTTCGCCGCGGCCGTTACCGGGAGAGCTGGGTTCAATTCCCAGGCCCTCCTCCACTTGCGGGTAATCAAAAATGATAAAACTTTATAACACGATGTCTCGGAAGAAAGAAGAATTCAAGCCGATAGGCGACGTCGTCGGCATTTACACATGCGGACCGACAGTCTACTACTACGCGCACATAGGCAACCTCCGAGCGTATGTTTTCGCCGACACGTTGAAACGTGTTCTTCTTTACAACGGCTTCAAAGCAAAGCACGTGATGAACATCACTGACGTGGGGCACTTGACTAGCGACGCCGACGAAGGCGAGGATAAAATGGAAGCGGCGAAGCGCCGCGAGCGAAAAAGCGCTTGGGAAATCGCTAAATTTTATGAGAAGGCGTTTTTTGAGGATACTGAACGCCTTAACATCATTAAACCGGATGTCATCCCGCGCGCGACCGAGCACATTGCTGAGCAAATTGAGCTGATAAAAAGCATAGAAAAAAACGGATTTGCTTACGTGATTGAAGACGGCGTTTACTTTGACACATCAAGAATGAAGGATTACGGAAAACTTGCCCGCTTAAAAATAGACGAGCTGAAAGCAGGGGCCCGCGTCGAAATGACTGAAGGGAAAAAAAATCCAACTGACTTTGCATTGTGGAAGTTTTCTCCAAAAAACGCTAAACGCGATATGGAGTGGGATTCTCCTTGGGGAAAAGGTTTTCCAGGATGGCACATTGAGTGCTCGGCAATGAGCATGAAGTACCTCGGAAAAACGTTCGACATTCACACGGGGGGTGTGGACCACATTCCAGTACATCACACGAACGAAATCGCGCAGTCAGTCGCCGCGAACGGCGTAGAGCCCGTACGATACTGGATGCACAACGAGTTCCTCAGCGTAAAAGAGGGCAAAATGGCGAAAAGCAAAGGAGACGTAATAACACTATCCTCACTCATCGAGAAAGGCTATTCACCGATGAACTACCGCTACTTACTGCTGACGGCGCACTACCGCAAGCAGCTGGCATTCACTTTTGAAGCGCTGGACGGAGCAAAGAGCGCAATGCAGCGGCTCAAAACGATTATCCTTGAGATAAAGTCGACCAGCGGAAAAATTGACGTGAGTTATAAGAAAAAATTCTTGGCTGCGGTAAACAACGACTTGGGCACGCCTGAAGCGCTGGCCGTGATGTGGGAAATGCTTCGTGACAAGAACGTAAAAAAAGAGGATAAGTACGCGACGCTCGTTGACTTCGACCGCGTTCTAGGCCTACGGGTAAGCGAGATGAAAGAAGAAGAGCTCGCTGTTTCTGAAGAAGTCAACGAACTCGTTAAGCAGCGGGAGGAAGCGCGCAAAAAAAAGGACTACAGGCGTTCTGACGAACTACGCGATAAAATAAAAAAACTCGGTTACTCAGTGAGCGACACGCCTGAAGGCCCTAAAGTGAAGAAATTATAGGCCCAACCATTTTTTGAATTGCAGTAAATCATCAAAGTAGTAGTCAGCCCCTTCAACCTTGCTGTAAACAACTACTGAGGTCATACCAGCATTCTTTGCCATTTTCACATCCCTGCTACCATCGCCGACTATTGCTATTTTACTGCTTGGCCTTACATTCATTTTCTCGCACGCTAAAAAAGCGAGCTGAGGATTAGGTTTTCTGAGTTCTTTTGATTGGGGAGCGGAGTAATCTCTGAAAAAAACGAAATCAAAGAATTTTTCCAGGCCAAGATGCTCTATCGTGGCTTTTACGCTTTCTCCAGGAGCATGAGAAACAAGCGCTTTTGGCTGCTTTAACGCCGACAAAAGTTCCAAAGCGCCTTTTTTCAGCGTTAAAGAACCATTGTTAAGAAGCTCCTTCCTCAGAGAGAGGTCGACTCTAGCGTATATGGGAAGGAGTTCATTAACGTACTTTTCTTCAGAGACGCCGAGAGCTTTTATCCTCTCATTCCTATCTGCTTGTTGGGAAATGAAAAGCGCTTTTTTCTCGTCATAGCCTAAATGTTTAGCCCACTTGAACACGAAATGCTGCTCATGGTTAGGCATTCCGAAATCCACAAGAGTGCCGTCCAAGTCAAAAATAAAACCATCAAAACTTCTTTTTTGCATAAGTAGAATTGCCTTCACATACTATTTAAGTTTTTCCACGTCAGCCTACGAAAAACATCGCTGATTGCTTCATTTTTTCCTTTTAGGCAGTTTAATGGACTTATTCAGCGCTTCCACAAGAGCCTCTACATTAATCCCGTGCGCTTCAGCGCCTTGCGCTATAGTTTCATAATGAGAAGCAGCGCAGCCTATACAACCAAACCCGAAATCAATGAATACGCGCACTGTTTCAGGGTGCTTTCTTATTGTTTCAGCGATATTATCTGTTTTCTTAATCATTTGAAATCCCCCCTTAATCGCCTGCATCACTCTAATATACTGAGTTGGTGCTCGTCCTCGACGAATTCTGATTTGAGGCCGAGTTTTTTGAAGTATTCTGTCATTTTTATCATAGAGAATTTTTCCGTGGAGTAATGGGTAGCGCCTATCAATGATGTCCGGTGATACGAACCCGACGAAGAAGTTATAGTTTGCATATGTCTCATAATCAGACAAAAAAGCTACTTCACCTTCTTCTTGTAATCGTCAATCGCCGCGCGCAGCGCGTCAGCGGCCAGGTTTGAACAGTGCATTTTCATGGGCGGCAGGCCGCCAAGCTCATCGGCAACGTCCTGCTTAGTGATTTTATACGCTTGCTCGATGCTTTTACCTTTCGCCAATTCTGTAACCATTGATGACGTTGCAATAGCCGAAGCGCAGCCATACGTCTCGAATTTTATGTCCTCTATCTTGTTCTTCTTCACTTTAATGTAAACTTTCATAACGTCCCCACAAACAGCGTTGCCAACAACGCCTACGCCGTCAGCGTCCTTTATCTTGCCCATGTTCTTCGGGCGCATGAAAAGCTCCATTACTTTCTTCGAGTATGACTGGCTGGTCATTTCAATCCCTTGCCTAACGGTGAAAGTTCGCGCAATCGCGATACTGCTTCTTCAACGCATTTAATGGCGTAATCGACGTCCTTGGTTGTCGTACCGCGCCCTATACCTAATCTCAGAGATCCGTGACACTTCTCATGAGGTAATCCCAGAGCTAACAATACGTGCGACGGTTTCAGGTCGCCGGTTGAGCACGCGCTGCCAGTGCTGGCAGACACGCTCATCTGGTCAAGCAATAGCACTAATGATTCGCCTTCTATGTAATCGAAACCGAAATGTGCGTTTCCAGGCAAGCGCTTTTTTCTGTCGCCGTTCAACCACGAATTAGGTATTTTCAGTATGCCCTTGATTAATCGCTCGCGGAGGGCTTCTTCGCGTTTTGCCTCTTTTTTCATCGAAGAGAACGCGAGTTCAACGGCTTTAGCAAAACCGACTATCCCCGGAACGTTCTCAGTTGAGCTGCGCAAGCCGCGCTCGTGCCCGCCCCCGTGAAGAAGCGGGAGAAGATTAACATCATTTTTTTTCATGAGCAGGCCGACGCCTTTTGGGCCGTAAATCTTATGAGAAGACGCGCTAAGCAGGTCAACGTTAGCCACGTCAATAGGTATTTTCCCAAAAGCCTGCACTGCATCTGTATGGAAAAACGCTCCGTTCTCGTGCGCTATCTTGGCGAGTTCGCTTATCGGCTGAATCGTGCCTATCTCGTTGTTAGCATACATAATGGAAACCAATAGCGTGTCTTTTGTAATGGCTCTCTCCAAATCAGTTGAATCTACGAAGCCTTTCTCGTTCACGGGCAAGTAAGTCACGCGATAACCCTGCGTTTCCATGAACTGCATAACGCTGAGCACCGCATGGTGCTCTATAGAGGAAGTTATCAAGTGCTTCTTTTCAGGGTGAGCGAGTGCGAGACCTTTGATAGCGAGGTTGTCGGACTCAGTACCGGAAGACGTGAAGAACACTTCGTCAACGTTGACGTTAAGCTTGTCAGCTATTGTTTTGCGCGAACGTTCAACGGCTTCCCGGGCTATTCGCCCGTCCTCGTGAATGGACGACGCGTTGCCGAATTTTTTGGAGAAATAAGGCTGCATTGCTTTGACGACTCGTTCGTCGACCGGCGTTGTTGCCGCATTATCAAGATAAATTCTTTTCACATTATTCACCGCATTTTTCCACGTGCCGTATTTCCTTGCACAAAGAGCAGAACTCCACGCGTCCGCCGCGCTTCACTTTTTCAGCAGTGATTTTTATCAATTGTTTTACGCCTTTTTTCTTCAGAAGCTCCCTCGCCAGGACGCCGCGCGACTGCTTCAAATAACGAGAAACCGCCGGCTGGGTGAGGTTTAACGCTTCCGCTATCTGCTCCTGGGTCATTTCTTTTGAAAGCTCTTCCGCGAGCAGTGAGCGGACTGCCGGAAGAATCTGCTTCACTGCGGCTTCGCACTGCATATATGCCACTGGAATAATTATGACGGTGGCATTATTTAAACGTTTTTATTCAGGGACTGAGATAATTAAAGCATGAGCTTGTCTAATTTTCTGGTTGAAAGGGCGAAAAGAAAAGCGGAGCGTGGCCTGATTGAAAAAATCGGCGGCAAGCGGGCTGCCGGCGCGTATGACACCCTCTCGAACATAGGGCGCTCCAAAAGGGTGGCTAGGAGCATCAAGGAAAAGTTCTCGGTAAAGCCTGTTAAAATTGAAAAAGCAGAAGAATTCAAGAGGATTACTGAAGAGCGGAAAGCCGAAGCCGAGAAACTAAAGGAAAAAACCTCAGAAAAAGCAGTGAAGAATGCTGAGGAAGCCGGCGCGTTGGAAGAGCTGGTCAGGGCTGAAGAAGAAGCAGAAGCGCGGGGCGTGAACTCAGCGGGGTTCCGCGTGTCAAAAGCAAAAGACGTTGCCGGACTGATTAGGGACTTGGAGAAAAAGGTTTACCCCCCTGTGAAAGTAATGGTGGGCCTTGTCAAGGGTTACAAGGAGAAAAAATTGAACACGAACGAGTTTTTGCTGCTTCAAAAGCTGAACGAAGACCCGATGTCGCGCAAAGCGCTTGACACCATCAACGCGCTGCTTTAGTAAGTGTCTAGCTTGAAGTTGACTTTGCAGCCTTTGAGGGTCATGTGCACTTGGTCGATCAAGTTCATAGCGTCTTCAACAGTGGCTTGTTTCCCCCAGTCGTAAACGTAGTCATGCTCGCCTTTTATGGGCCTGAAGCCCATTCCCATCAGGCGGTCCGTTATCTCCATCGGACGAGCTCCTTCGCTGTTGAACCAGATTGACAGGTAAGATTTCATGAAAAATATAACACCATTGCCGTTTTTATACTTATGCTGCAATAACCAAAATATGAAAAAACTGAAGGAAAGATGGAAGGCCTGGAAGGAAAAATGGGGGATCTGGAAGGAAAAAAGAGCTTTGAAAAAAAATAAGCCTGCAATACAGAACGCCCGAAACAGAAAAGTTCTCACACAGGAAGAGATAAGCAGAATGTCCGAAGAGATACTTCCACCCGGCTGGAGGGAGGAATTGAAGCAAGTCGGGGAAATAGCCGCGCAAAAAATTTTTGAGAAGAAAATGAGAGAAG
>JAVYMF010000021.1:0-10668 GCA_038736665.1 archaeon
CCGGGCGGAAGCGGAGGCTCTTACGGGCTGCAGACAATAGGCGCGAAACAAACTCTTGAAAAGTCAGTCGGCTCGTCGCTGTGCCTCGACAAAGGGGGGGCGGCGTCAATTTCGCCGTTCTTCCAGACATAACGTTGGCTTTTTAAACTCCTTCTTCTTTTTTTGTTTATGGATTTAGCGTTCGCGTTCCTGGCGTTCTGGGACAAGCTTAACCCGTTTGCGGGAATCATCGAAGACGTAAGCCTGCTGATGCTCGCGTTCAAGATAGTCATACTCTTGTTCATCGTCCAATTCGTGCGAAACAGGTTCGGCGGAGGGACGATAGTCACGCTGCTCGTTCTCGGACTCGGTTACGTGATGCTTTTCACGAATTACTTCGCCATATTCGGGCCCGTGATGTTCATTTACTTGTTCATCTCCTTCGGTTTCATCTCGATATTGTTCGACTTGAGCATCGCGAGGCCGTGGAAGAAACCTGAGATGGGCGACGAAGGAAGCGAAGGGCACAGCCCGACTTTCCACGACAAGCACGAGCAGCATGAAAGGATAAGCAGGATGAGAAGCAGAGGAATATACTGATGAAAATAATGAATATGCGCGGACAATTAGAGCTCATGATTCTCGTTTTCTTACTGATAATGTTCGTGCCATTAATCCTTTCGTGGATTTTTCCAGTGTTCGGGCTCATAATAAAAGCGTATTTGGCGATAACTATTTTCCTGTTCGTGAGGAACTTCCTCGGCACGGGACTGGTATCGTACGTCGTCGCTGGAATACTCATTTACATATTCATAATCCGTATGGAGTGGCTCTTCCTGCCTGCTTACATGCTTTACTTGATAGTGAGCATGATGCTCTCAGGAATCATCATATTCGGCCTGCAGAAGCATTAAAAACCAAGAACAACATGATATACTCGGTGAAAAAATGGGAGACCTGTGGAGCGACCTTCAGCTTGCCTTGGTAATCATATTCTTCGTTTACCTCCTGAAATGGAGCACTGACTTCACGGGAAGCAAAAAAATAGGCATAATAATGGCCGCGATAGTCGCTTACCTCACTTTCTTCCAGCATACTGAATTCGTGTGGATAATCCTTGTGCTGTTCTTCGGGTTCTCGTTCTTCAGCCAAATAGCAGCTGGATTCGAACCGCCGAAATAAGGGAAATGAAAAAATGGACACACTGTCGCTCGTCGTGCTCATGTTCATAGCGTTCTTAGCGCTCAGTCAGAACATCCTGTGGCTGTTCGCGGTGTTAATGGGCCTCATGGTTGTACTCGCGGGCAGCTGGCTCCTGAGGATAGTGATAATCGCCGGAGCTGCCGGGATATACTTCTTCAACATGCAGCAGTACTGGTTCGTTTTCTTCGCCGCGTTGGCAGGCCTGATAATCATAATCGGAGAGAAAAAACAAGGGGGGGGAGGGGAAGAGCAGTATTCCCCTGAGCTAATGCGGTTGCTCGGCGGAGGATAAGCATGGAAAACGCCTCGCTGTTCCTCGTATGCATGCTCGTCATAATCGGCGGGCTCGTCACCGGCCAAGTTTGGATATCCTTAATATTCGCGGCTTCAGTGTTCTTCATAATCGCGTTCGGCGGCGGGAAAAAAGAAGAAAAGCCGGAAGCAGTGCCTTCGCCAATGGTTCGCCCGATAATCGTCAAGCGCAAGTATGTCGGGCCAGCGTCGATTTACCCTGAGAAGATGGAAATCACTTACAACCCTAAAGACGCGCCTACTGACTACAAAGGCAAGCAAAAGCCATTAGGGGAAGCCATCGGAAAAGGCCTGCGCTGGCTGTTCAGCCCTGACGAATAAGCAGCATTTGGTTTTAAAAGCTGTTTTTACATAAGCTAATCATGAGCCCCAGAGTGCTGCTGCTGATGCTTGTGTGCCTACTCATAGCATTTTACTTGAAAATGGGCTGGCTCATCACGCTCATATGCGCTGCGTTAGTGATACTCGCGATAGCCAGCATGCTGCCGGCGAAAAAACCCGCGAAAAAGCCGGCGCCGAAAGGCGAGCAGGAGATAATCTATCCTGTGATTTACGAGGACACTGGCGAGCCTCCTTACTTGTTCCCTCAAAAGTTCCAAGTTAAAGCATACCCTGAAGAAAAAGGGGGAACTTGGCCGATGTGGGCAAGCGCTTCTAAAGCAGTCGGAAGCATGTTCGCAATCGGCATGAAAATGTTGCTTCACCGCGGCAAGAAAAAGAAAAAAGAAAAAGAAAAGAAGTGAAGAAAGAATATGGACGCTGACTACATGCTCATAGGACTCTTGATAGCCGCGTTTTTTTACGTCGCCGGCTACCCCTCGATAGCGCTATGGGGCGCGGCGCTCGTAATCCTTGTCTGGCTCGTGTCAAAAATGACGGCGCCGAAGCCTTCGAAGAAAAAAAGCAAGACGCTCGAGCCCATAGTCATCGAGTCGACGCGGGGAGCGCCGTACAGGATTCCTTCAAAAATGACGTTAAAGTTCAAGCCTAACGAAGTGCCTGACGCACCCATGTGGTACGACGCGGGCGAAAAAGGCATTCTCGGAAACCTGGGCAAAGCAATAGGCAAAGGGCTGCGTAAGCTGGCCGGTGATTAAGACGATAGAACTCATCATCGCCGCGATGCTTCTCCTCACGGGCTTTTTCACTGGAAACATGATAATAGCGCTGATGGGCGCGGCGCTCATAATGCTCTACTTTGTTTTAATGATGAAAAAACAGAAGCTTGTTCCTGCGCCTGAAGGTGAGGCGGTGAAATACAAGCATACGGTCGTAAGCGCCGAGCCGCCGCACGAACACGTGCTGACGCCAGCGGAACTGGGAGCGCCCTTCCACCCACTCTTAGAGAAGAGCGTTGAAGGCAAAAAAACGCAGGTTGACGCTTTCCCAATATTCCGCGGCGACGCTAAGAACCCAGCAGTGACTTTGTTTAACGCGATTCCTTTCAACCCTTTCCGCAAGCTTTGGGAGCCAAAAAAAGACAAAAAAGAGAAGTAGCTCATTGTTTTTTGAGCCTCATCAGGAACTCTTGGTTCGTCTCGAGTATCTTCTCGTTCACGTCGCGCAGCGCGGCTATCATGGGCTTCAATTCTATAAGCATTTCCCTTATCTGCCGGACTTCGGACTTCAGCAGGGAAACGTCGGAAAGCCCTTCGGCGACCGCCTCGTGCCTGGCGGAAATGTCGGACAGCGCACCGTGGACCTCATCAAGTTTTTCCTTGTGCTCTCCGAGAAGCGAGCCGAGCTCTTCAAGTTTCTCGGTTTGAACAGACGCCGTCTCGTGAAGCTCTTCGACTTTTCTCTTTACTTCCTCTGTTTTTTTGGTGTTGTCCATCATATGCTCAAGAGTAGGCTGGCTGGCAATTGTTTTTTTGATATCCACAACTGCTTCGTGAATGTCGGAATGAGAAGGCCCGAAAACCACATCGCTCATGACTTCATTAATGTCGTCAGCGCTCATACCGAAGTCAGAAAGAGTACTACGGATTTCGTCCTGCGAAGTGCCTTCTTTCATCATAGAGCGCACTAACTCGGCAACACGCGCTTTTTTCTGCTCGTCCATAAAGCGTATTAAATCTTCGGCATTTATATACTTGACATTTATATACCCTGCTCTGATTATATAAGTGAGAAAAATGACGAAAGACTACTACGGCGGCCCTTGGAAAGAGATATTCTCAGGGAAATGGGGCGGCTACGACGTGGAAATACACGAAAACCCTGAAAAATACACGCTAATTCAGATACTCGAAAAGCAGGGCGAAAAAACAACAGGATTAATCTCAATATTAAACAGGTACTTCGTCGCAGAAGGAAACATCACCGCGCTCCTTGAGCATTCAAAAGGCTACTCTTTCGTAATTGAAAAACATCAACCCGGCTTCAGCGCAACATACGTATCAATATCGTCAGGCCCTGCGTACTCCACTCCGGAAAACGCAAGCAAGACGATTGAAGCGGAGCTCGGGAAAATAGAAAAAATGGCTGAAGAGCTGAACGAAAAATCAAAAGCATTCAGAGTCACGCTCGTAGAGCTCAAGAACACCGAAAAAAAATACTGGGAAAAACTCTTCTCTGAGCCGATATTATTGCCCGCGCTGATGACAGGCAAAAAAACTACGCCCGCAGAGCGCGTTTCAGGCATCGCGCTCCTCGGCAAAAAAATCACAGGCGAGTTCGCGGAAGAAAACATGAAGTCGTTCGCCCGCACTGTCTTAATAGGACCTGAAGAGCAGCTGGAAAACCTTATGAAAGTCGTAATGGAAAACTGCGTGCTTAACGGGGTCAACGTCATAGCATTCGATGAAAACGATACTTTTACAAGAATGAGCGTGCCTAACAACAGCTTCGACTCGAAAACTTACCCCTCGTTGCAGCCCATAGGTATGCCTGTCAAGAGCATGAAGCCAGGGGAAGTAAAGATAGACTTGAACCTAATGAATGCGAAAATGATGCGGGAAATAATCGGCGTCGAGGAAAAGCAAGGCGATTACCTCGGAAAAACAGCGGCTGAACTGATAGACGAGGTCATAACCAAAAACAGTGGCTCGCTGCGTAGCCTCGAGGATGTCGAAGAAAGCCTGCTGAAAATAACTGCCGAGGAAAAAAAATACCACATTTACAAGGCAGTGCGGTGGACGCGCGTACTGAAAAACGTCTTCCCGGAGTGGTTCGGCGGCAAGATGGAAACCAGAGACATAAGCCCGCAGTACGCCAGAACAATGGGCTCCATAACCCGCGTTGACCTGAAAAACGTGCCTCAGAACGTGAAGAGAGCTTTCGTCTATTCTGTCATGAGGTCTCTTTTCGAGAACTTCAAACAAGAAAAAGCCGCTGGCGAGCTGAAAGTCACGTGCGCGCTGATAAACGGCGAGCAATACGCGCCGGCGAACCCAGTGACTGAACTGCAGAAATCTCTGCTGGAGCTCATGGCGTACGCCTCTGACATTGGAGTCGGGTACTGCTTCGGAGCCACACACGAGACGGACTTGTTCAAAGGCGCAGTGGATTCGTCTTCTATGAAGATAGAGTTCGTCGGAAGAACGGAAGTCGCGATAAAAGAAGAGAACTCTCGCCCGTACAGAGCGACGATACGGCCGCGCCTGAGCTCGTGAATCACTTCTTAGCTTTTCTAAGTTTCTCATCGATCAAGTCGCTGACCTGGTCTACGGTCACGTACGCTACGGGGTTGATGTTGTCAAGAACGTACTTCATTTCGTTGATGTCCTCGCGCATCTTCGTGATTATTTCCTTCTGGCGCAGCACCTCGTCTTTCAGGGTGCTGACTAAAGAATTGATTTCTGTCTGCGTTTTCTTCACTTCCTCGTCTATAGCCCGGAGCTCTGACAAGTCAGCTGAAGGCGTTACCACCGACGCGCCGCCTGCTTCGAGCTCTTTCAGTTTTTTGTTGTGCGAAATGAGAGTCTTACCTATTATCTGCTCGTTTTTCTCTATGACGTTCATTCTTTGCGACATGACGCGGATTCGCGAGTCTATAGCGCTCAATTGCGCCATCAGGTTCTGAAGCGCGGCCGCCGTTTCTTTTTCTCCCATGATACGAGTAATCACGGGAGTAAATATAAATGTTAGCTAATTGTAATAATCCTGATGAAAGGCTTCATTTTCGACTTAAAGAACGACGGAGCAAACAAGGTCAAAATCACGCTAAAAAACGGCGGGGAAACAAGCGCTTACGACGTTTTTGACGCTTATTTTTACCTGGAAGACACGTCAATAGCTGAAGAAATCAAGTCGATGCCCGGAATAAAAAGCGTTGAAAAAACAGAGCTGTTAGACGACGGTAAAAAACGCGAGTTTCTCAAAATAACCGTTACCGACCCAAGTACAGTGATAAAATTGCGGAACGACCTCGCGGACTACGGCCCGCGCGAAGCAGACGTGCCTTACGCGTTCAGGTACTTGATTGACAAGGACCTGTATCCGATGAAGCACTATGACTTCTGTGTAAAAGACGGCAAAATAATGAAAGCAGAAGAAGAAAAACAGGAAACAATAAACTTGAAAATAGCGGCTTTTGACATCGAAACATACAACAAGGACGGCATTCCTGACCCAGAACGGGACCCTATAATCATCATGTCCTACGCCAACTCAAGCGGATGCGAGTCTTTTTACTGGACAAAAAACAAAAGCAGTGAGAAAGAAATGCTGCTTAATTTCTTGAACCGCTTGAAAAAAGACGACCCTGACGTGCTGATAGGATACAACTCCTCGGGATTCGACATACCTTACATAAAAAAAAGATGCGCCAAGCACGGCATAGACTTCGACCTGTCAAAAGACGGGAGCGGCGTGAGCATAAAAAAAGGCGCTTTCTCGACGCGCGCCGACATGTACGGTCGCTTCCACATGGACGCTTACGACGGCGTTTCTTTTCTGACGGCAATCGGAGCCATTAACATTCCTAAAATCGACCTCGAGTCGGCGTACAAGGAACTGCTTGGAAAAACAAAACTTGACGTGGACACTGTGATGATGTGGAAAATGTGGGAAAACGGTGGAAAAGACCTGGAAACACTGATCCAGTACAACAAAGAAGACTCAACTGCGGCTTACGAAATCGGGAAAGAAATACTGCCTCTTTACATCGAGCTGAGCAGGATAGTCGGCCTTCCTATTTACGAGATATCGCGAATGAGCACTTCGCAGATGGTAGAATGGCTACTCGCGCGCGACGCTCACAAGAAAGGAATAATCATACCACCTCACCCTTCTGAAGATGAAGCCCAGGCAAGAATGGCCAACCCCATCAAAGGAGCGTTCGTCAAGCTGCCTAAAAGCGGGTTGCACGAGAGAATTGTAGTATGCGATTTTCGCTCGTTATACCCATCGCTGATAATCGCCTACAACATAGACAAGACAACCCTCACGCGCGACAAGGACTCTTTCGAGTCGCCAGAAGGTCACAGGTTCTCAAAAAAGCACGAAGGACTCATACCCCACATGCTCAAAGAGCTCGTGGAATACCGCGCGAGTGTCAAGAAAGAAATGAAAAAACACAAGCGCGACTCCGTGGAATACAAGATTCTTTACGCGCGACAGTGGGCATTGAAGATAGTAGCGAACTCCGCCTACGGATACATGGGCTACGGCAGGGCCAAGTGGTACTCGCGCGAAGCCGCAGAAAGCGTGACCGCGTGGGCCCGCCAGTACATTCATGAAACAATAAAAAAAGCAGAGGACTCGGGATTCGAAGTCCTGTACGCCGACACGGACAGCGTTTTCCTGAAACTCAACGAGAAAACCTTGGACGACGCGAGAACCTTCGTGGAAACCGTGAACAAGAGCCTGCCGAAAGGAATGGAACTAGAACTCGAAGGGTACTATCCACGCGGAATATTCGTGACAAAACGCGAAGGAGGGGCCGCCAAGAAAAAATACGCTCTGATGCGCGAGGACAAAACCCTTGAGATAAAAGGATTCGAGCTCGTCCGACGCGACTGGGCTAACGTCGCAAAAACAGCGCAGGAAAGCGTGATAAAAGCCGTGCTGGAAGAAGGAAACCCGAAGAAAGCGATTGAAATAGTAAAAAAGATAGTCGACGACCTGCGGAACTACCGAGTTAAAACCGACGACGTCGTGATTTACACTCAAATAAAAAGAAAAATCGGTAATTACGAACAGCAGGCTCCGCACGTAAAAGCGGCGAAAAAATTAATAAAAGCAGGAAAAAAAGTCAAAGTGGGGACTGTCCTGGAATACGTAGTGACATCAGGTTCCGGAAGCATTTCCGACCGCTCGACGCCAGTAGAACTGCTCGGCAACAAACGCTATGACCCGGATTACTACGTTGAAAACCAAGTGCTTCCCGCGGTAATGAAGATACTCAACGAATTGGGCGTGAAAGAAAACGATTTGAAGTTCAAAGGCACGCAAGAAGGATTGAACAAGTGGTTCTGAATGAATGATGAAACAAGCGAAGAAAACCGCTTTTACGCGGAGCTTTCCCTCATAAGCGAGCTGAAAAGCATCGTCAGCTCGTCCAACCTGGAGCGGAAAACAGTCTTATTGACGGCGCTGGAAGACCAAGAGCAGAAGATAAGGAACGGGTTCGAAGCAACGAGGCTGCCTGAAATTGTCCGCAACCTCGCGAAGAAACCAGAAGTAAAAGACCGCGTTATAACAGCAACCAAGAAATACAGAATAAGCGGCGAATCGCTGCACTACCTGTGGGGGCTAGAATGATGGACGAAATAATCAAAGCAGGAAAAATATCGCATGACGCGCTCGAATACGCCTGCAGCCTTGTTCGCGTCGGCGCGAAGATGCGAGACGTTGCCGAAAAAACAGAAGAGTTCATCATCGAGAAAGGGGGAAAGCCGGCTTTTCCTGTGAATATCGCAGTCAATAACGTGGCCGCGCACTTCACTCCGGCGGCAAACGATGACATTGTTTTCACCGAGAACGACATGGTAAAAGTCGACGTTGGCGCGCATGTGAACGGCTTCATAGGCGACAACGCGAGAACAATTGACTTAACGAACGAAAACGGCAAGCTGGTTGAAGCAAGCGAGAAAGCCCTAGATAACGCCGTCGCCTGCGTGAAACCGGGGATTAACTCGGTCGAAGCAAGCAAGGCCATCCAAAAAACCATCGAATCATTCGGCTTCAGGCCTGTCCGCAACCTCAGCGGCCACGTAATGACGCAGTACGAGCTGCACTCAGGAGAATCCCTGCAAAACGTGGCTACGAACGGCTTCACGCTTGAAGAAGATATGCTGATTGCGATTGAGCCGTTCGCGTCAACAGGCAACGGTTACGTCCGCGAGGACGCGCGCACTGAAATATTTTCGTTTGAAACAGTTAGCCCGACGCGCAGTAAAACAGCTAGGGAAGTGGCGTCTTTCGCCGAGCGGGAGTATTCCTCTCTTCCCTTCGCGGAACGCTGGCTTGCAAAACGCTTTAATGACCCTTTCGCTTTGAAAATAGCGCTGAGAGAGCTGGTAAAAAACGCGTCCTTCAAAGCATACCCTATCCTTAAAGATGATAAAAACTCGCTCGTCTCCCAAGCAGAAGTGACGGTGCTCGTGACAAAAGACGGGTGCGAAATAACCACGAAGTGAAAAAAATGATGGACGGGAAAAACGCCGCAATAATGACCGCGCTGCTGACTTTGTCAAACTGTGGTTTCGTGTATTCCTACCGTATGATAGGCGTGAAGCTTTCTGACGCGGTCGACTTGCCCGCAATAATGTCCCTGGCAAACGCAAGCTCTGCAGTCGCAGTGCTGATGACTTGCTTCTTCATCGCCTTAACTGTGTTCTTCATACTGCTCTTCGACTTAAAGCTCGAGAAAAGAGAGAAAGTCGCTGCCACGATAGCGTCCTGCGTCGCAACCATCCCTCTGTCGATGTTTGTTTACACCAACAAAGATGCTTTCCTCGTCATGCTGCTGTTTTACATGCTGGGCCTAATACTTGCGGCAATAGCGCAAAAACCTATTAACGAGAACTCTTTCGACAAGCTAAAGGCAGGGTGGAACGCTTCCAAGAAAGTTATGTACATGCTCGCGCTGGGAGGAATGGTAACAGGTACTCTTTTCGCGTCAATATACAGAGCAGACTACGAAAATGCAGCGAAGCAGTCGATAATCACGATGGCAACGTCCTCGCTCGGGGAAGCGAATGCTTCAAACCCAGCAGTCCAAGAAGTAATAGGAGCAGTCATCATGAAAACAATCGAAACAGTGCCGGTCGTAAAAACTTTCTTCGATTTCCTGCCTTTAATAGTGGGATTCACGGTCCTGGCCACAGTGTTCATGTTCGGGCAGGCCATTCTCGTGCCTATGACCTCCTTGCTGTGCCTCGCGCTGCCAACTGAAAAATACGAGAAAAAACTAGAGGATTTCAAGTCAGTGGAAAAATTCTCAGGTCTTCCTTTCAGCTACCAGGAAATAAAACGCGAGGAAGAAAGGAAGGCCGATAAAAAAGAAGGAATATAAACAGCCCTTCTGATAAGATAAAACAATGGGCCCGTGGCTCAGCTTGGATAGAGCGAGTGGCTTCGGACCACTATGTCGAGGGTTCGAAACAGCTTTTTCCGCTGTATTCACTTCAACGTGAAAAAACTAGGAAAAAGCGCGGAAGTCCCTCCGGGCCCGTTGCCAACAGCACGCTACTTTGCAGGGGTCGCCAAGTGGCCAAAGGCGCTGCGTTCAGGTGCGCCTCACGAACATTTTCCGCTGAGGCGCGGAAAAGCGCAGTCCCTTAGTGGGTTCGAGGGTTCAAATCCCTCCCCCTGCACTAAAACCACGTCTCTAAGCACTAGCCGATTCGGCGTTTTTGTGCTGAATTTGGCGCGAACCCTAAAAATGCCCTTCCGCGGAGGAAGATGAGCATGAACGGGTTTGAAGTGCACAAGAGCATGAAGAATTTCGAGCAATCCTGCGACCTCCTCGAGCGGGATGAGCGGGTTTGCCTGAAAAACAAGGGTTTTATTGCCTCTGCGATAGCCTGCATTTCCGCCTCGCGGTGCAACAACTCGGCGGGATAATACTCGGGCATGAGCACCTCTTCGCGGGTAATGATGCTTGCGTCATCGTGTTGCGTGCGGCTAAAGAGACGGCTCACCAAACCCACCAGAAACTATTTAGCAAAAGGAGTTTTAAAATTAACGGTTAAAAATCTTAAATTTCTGCGGAAATGAGCTGTGTGG
>JAVYMF010000022.1:0-10454 GCA_038736665.1 archaeon
TTTTCAGAAGAAAAAGAACCACCAGTATTATAAGCAACACCTGATTTTTTCAAGGGGGTGGTTCATCATGAAGAAAGCTTTTTTTTTACTGTCAATTTTAATGCTGTCGTCTGTAGTGCTGTCTGTCGGGTCTGAAGCAAAGCTTGTCATCCGCAATTCGGCAACAATACCCTCCTCTTTGTCTTCAGGGAACAAGGATGTAATTCTCCAGTTTGACATTTACCACACAGGCACTAGGACTTACAAAGACATTAGCATAACAGGCAATTTTAATCCACCATTTTTATCAGTAAGGGAATCGACCTTAATTCCAGCTATGGACCCAGGAGATGTTTACACGGTGACTTTAAAGTTTGATGTTGGCGAGGCTGACCCAGGAGTTTATACGGTTCCCATCACTATTTATTATACAGACACAGAGACTAATGGCGGCGTGACAATTACAAGGAACGTTTACCTTCAGGTTTCAAACGAGCTGATGCTTGAGCTGCGCGCGATTAAAGCAGAGAACGTTTTCGTAGGAGAGGCTTTCACGATAGGCTTCGACTTTGAGAACACTGGGCAGCTGCCAGCGTCGTCAATTCAGTCCACCGTAATGCTAACAAACTCCAGCGCAGTTTCTTTCATTCCTTCCGCGAAAAAAACTGACTTTATATCTCCTGGCGAGACGAAAACAGTCATGTTTTCAGGGGTTGTTTCAGGAAAAGCCGCGCACGGCGCGTATCCCGGGATGATAACTATATCTTATGGCTCGAAAACGCTCACCAACTATTTTGTGCTTGATGTGCTGGGAAAGCCGTCCATTCAAGTGGTAGGGGTGACTACTGACGAGGAACCGAATCCAGGCAAGAAAGTGATGCTTTCCGTTCAGCTCGAGAACACAGGGACAGGCGATGCTAAGTCGACAAAAGTTACTCTGAAGCCTGATGACAGCATTGCAGGCGTTTTTAGTTCATACGTGGGGACCATAGAACCCGACGATACAAGCTCGGCAGTTTTTGATATTATAATGTCCAAAGTGGGGGTAAACAGGATTCCTATTCTAATTGAGTGCATTGATGAGACAGGACAGAAGCGCTTGATAGAGTCTTCGATTGAAGTATACAATCAGCAAGGTCCGTCAAATTCTGCTGTTTACGTGGTAGGCGTAGTTCTTGTAGCTGCTGTTTTATATTTCGTGTACAGCAGGAGAGAAAAGCACAAGCAAGGGAAGATAGTTTAGATGTACAAGTTCGCCTTCCGAAACCTTTGGGTGAAGAAGTCACGCACAGCCCTAGCGATGGTTGGACTGATAATTGCCATCATAGGTATTGTGAGCCTCGTTTCGATATCCGCGGGAATACGCTTTGAAATTACGAAAGTGCTTTCCCAGATGGAAGGCGTGTCAGTGATTAATAAGAACGCTTACGACGACTCTGTGTCGATGCTTTCTTTGGATTATGTTGAAAAGATGAAAGAGTTCCCAGAGTCGAAAATTGTGCTACCTGTCGTGACTGGAGTTGCTTCTGGTTTTGAGGGCCGAACCGGTTTTACTGCGGACGTCATGGGCGGCATGGTAGCGCTAATAGGCCTGGACCCTTCAGAAGCGCTGAGGACAGAAAAAGGCTCTTTTTATAATCCTGAGCTTGTCGCGGGGCGTTTCCTGAAAAAAGGCGAGAAAAGTTCCTGCATGATAGGAAAAGCTGTGGCCGACGATTTCAAGAAAACAGTCGGGAACAAGGTGACATTCAACGGAAGGGACTTTAAAGTAGTGGGCATTTACGACACAGGCTCGCGGCTCATGGACAGATCGGTGGCTGTCGACCTTGAGGTGGCGCAGGAACTCACAGGAAGGGACGAGAGCACGATCGGCATGATTTACATCGAGCCCAAGAACCCGAAGGATTCTGAAAGACTGGCTTCAAAGATAAACTTCAAGTACGATGACGAACTGAAGGCATCTTCAGGCACCGGTTTCGCAAGCCAAATTAGTGGCCTGCTTTCCAGCCTTGACGCTTTCTTCATAGGCATCTCGTCAATCGCGCTTATCGTTGGAGCAGTCGGAATACTAAACACGATGCTTATGAGCGTCAAGGAGCGCACGCGCGAGTTTGGAATACTTAAGGCGGTTGGCTGGACCGGCGACGACGTTGTGAAGCTCGTACTGTATGAGTCTTTTTTCTTAGGCGTTATCGGCGGGGCTGTCGGCGTTGTCGCCGCGTTTGTTGCTGTTCAAATTGCTGATCCTCTCCTGCCTTTTCATATGTACGTAACGTGGGACTTGGTTGCGTACGCTTTCGCAGTGTCTGTTGTTCTAGGGGTTTTCGGCGGCGTTTATCCAGCATGGCGCGCCGCGAAGTTGGACCCGATCGAAGCGATAAGGTACGAGTGATTATATGATAAAGGTAAAGAACGTCTGGAAATCTTATCAAATGGACAAGTTCACAGTCCATGCAGTGAGGGGCGTCACTCTTGACATCAAGGAAGGCTCTTTCACTTTCATCATAGGCCCTTCTGGTTCAGGTAAAACCACTCTGCTGGACATGATGGGAGCGCTGTCACACCCAACGAGGGGGGAGATTTACTTGAATGGCACAAGACTTTCTTCGCTTACTGATTACCAGCTCTCGCTTTTTCGTAGGAGGAAAGTTGGCTACATATTTCAGACGTTCAACTTAGTGCCGTCGTTGACGGCGCTGGACAACGTTTTGATACCATTGATGCCAGACGGCTTGGAAAAAGAGGATTACAGGAGGGCTTCCGAACTCTTGTCAATGGTCGGCCTAGGCGGCAGGGCGAAGCACAAGCCGAACGAACTTTCAGGGGGTGAGCGCCAGCGCGTCGCGATAGCCAGAGCATTAGTCAATGACCCTCTGCTTGTCCTGGCGGACGAGCCCACAGGCAACCTTGACTCTAAGACAGGGAAACAGGTATTTGAGTATATGAGGAAAATCAACGAGGAAAAAGGCACCACGTTCGTCGTCGTAACTCATGATACTGAGTTCATAAAAAAGAGCGACCATGTTTACAGGATTAAGGACGGGCAGTGCACGTGCGAAAGAAAATAGTTAGTGTCCCAAGAAATTTTTTATCATCTTTATTTTTCTTTCTATAGATTTCTTTTCTTTTTCACTATCTATGGATTCCATCGAGTTTCCGCATTCAGGGCACTTGAAATCGTACTCAAAAGCCAGCTCGAACGGAAGCTTGTCGCAGCCATTGCTGCACTTGAAAAAAGTATAAGTCTGCTCGAAACCGAGTTTTTCCTCGAGTTTTTTCAGTTCTTCTTCGTACCTCTCTTTCAGTAATTCTGCAACCCTTTCTTTTTTCACGAACCAAGTGTAAGTGTACCAGTTGGATTTTCTGGCTTTTTTCTTTGTGTAGTAAATTATGCCCATATAGTGTAGCTTGTTCAAGTCAGCACGTATGTCGTTAACCTTGAAGCGCGTGCTTTTTGAAATCTGCTCGTCAGTTTTTCCTTTATTTAAGGACAAAAGTATTTTGTAAGCGCTTTCCCCGGCGTTTTTTATGATGAAGTCTTTTACCAGAGGGTCGTTCATTTTAACAGAATCAGCCACCATGTTGGTTATTTCTGTACGCCGAAGTTTATAATCCTTGGTGTTTTTCCACGCATTTCCCCTGGGCTGTGGGCTTTACGCAAAGCTCTGCGTTCATGAATTTTTTTTCCAGCTCCCTGCCTTCCTGAAGCCTGTCCAAGAACAATGCGAGTGCGGCGATTTCGCTGTGCGGCTGGGGCGTCACCGCAAGGTTGAAGTCAACGCTATGGTACACTTCGCCTGGGACTTTTTCCCCCCCAACAATGACAAGAACGTCTTTTTTTGCGTCTATTTTTTTTATTTCTTTTTCGAAAGGCAAGCCGTACATAGTCAGATGAACGCGGACTCCATCAAATCCGTTCACAACTTTTTTCCAGCTTTTTTCGTAGCGTGCTTCGAAAGGTCCGCCCCATCTTGTAGCGACTTTTTTCACGCTGTCAAGCAGTTTTTCGTCGTACTCACCCGTGTAAATGATGCGCTCCGCGCCGAGCGCTCTTGCTACCAGCCCGCAATGCGTGGAAATGCGGGCGTCCCGCGAGCGGCGGTGACCGAGCCGAAGCACTGTTATCATTGCAAAAACCAGAGTGGGGCGGGCGGAATTTGAATCCGCGGCCACACGGTCTTCAGCCGTGTGCTCTCCCGGGCTGAGCTACCGCCCCTTTCGCCGGCAGGCCAAGTGAATCGCGTGCCTGTTGCTCAATCAGGCAGCGTGTTTTTTGAGCGGGCCCGACGCGATTCGAACGCGCGACACCTGGATTAAAAGTCCAGTACTCTACCAGACTGAGCTACGGGCCCTTATTAATCACTAATGCTTGTAATTCTGGCTATTTTATTATACAGAAATAGCTTATTTATTTGCGCATTATGATGTTTAAAAAGGTTATTCCCATGAAAAAAGCTTTGCTGTTGTTTTTGCTGGCGTCTTCAGCCGTTGCTTTTGATTATTTGGGCTACGCCGAAGCAACCTACTCCGCAACGGGCTATATACCAAGAGGCTACGCTTTCATTCACGTGCCGTATTCTGACGTTATGCAGGACGCAGAGCAAATAACACATAACAATGTTTTTTTTGACGATACAGGTGCTTTCATAAACGCGACTGGCAATTACAACTATACTGTTGTCTTGAAGATCAACGCTTTCAAGACGCAAATCTTGTCGGATCCCCCCTTCCCAATCAATAGCTTCGGTAATTATTCTCTGCCCACGAAGTTCATCGACAGCGACGACCTGAGAATCATACAAAAATCAAAAGAATTGACGACAAACGTTTCAAGCGAACTAGAAGCGATATCCGGCATAACCGAGTGGGTTCATGAGAACGTGATGTATAACATGAGTCTTGCAGGTAAGCCGCGTATGAAGGCTAGCGAAGTGCTTTCAGTCAGGCAGGGGGTGTGCGTTGATTACTCGTCATTGACAGCTGCTTTGCTCCGCGCGTCAGGCATTCCGGCGCGCTATGCCGAAGGGTATTACTTGCTTTCAGACGGGTCTGCCGAGCCGCATGCGTGGGTTGAAGCGTACGTTCCGGGCAGCGGCTGGCTGCCAGTAGACCCGGCGAACGGGGTAACGGCTTCAGCGAACCTGTTGAAAGAGTCGTCCGGAAGTGACCCGTCTGAACTGGTTGACACGGTTTTTTACGAGGGAAATGGCGAAGAAAATGCAACTAGCGAAAAAAAAGTATTGGTCAGCAGGCAAGAAGCTTTTCCGAAAATTTTAGCTGAAGTAATGGTCATTGACAGCGAAGTGGGTTTCGGCTCAGTAGCTGGCGTAAACGTTTACTTGAAGAACGACAGGAGTTCGTTCTTTATTTCCGATTTAAGGGTGGGAGCCAGCGAGGGTGTTTCGCCTGATTACGTCTTTGACGCAGTCGTACTGCCCCCCTCTTCAGAAACGATGAAAGAGTTTTTGTTTGTCATGCCATCCAACCTCAGCCAAAGGCGTGAATACTTTTTTCCTGTTAGGTTTTCAGGCCCAGGCTTTGACGAGAAAGCAAGCATTTCAGTGAAACCAAGCGCGGACGTGATTAAGCGCTCCAATCTGCAGATAAAATCGACGGAAGTGAGCGTTTTCCAGAGGAATTTCTTGATTTCAGTCGAGTTGGAAAATTCAGGGAACGTTGAAGCCCCCGTGCGCATCGTAGTTTCGGGCCCGGCGGGATCGTCTTCCAGAGGCGTGGTAATTCAAGGGGGGCAGTCAAAAACAGAGGAGTTTGCTTTCCAGTTAGGGAAAAATGATTCGCAGCTAAATTATAGCATTACAGTTTATTCAGGCGAAGAAGTCATGTCAAAAAAACTGCCAGTTATTCTGAAGAGAGAGGCACAGAGGGAATCGCAGCCCCATTCTTTCAGCAACATTTTTATTGTCAGCTTCATCATAATTACTTCTCTTGCTTTGGCTGCTCTTGTTTATCCGCGCCAGACAAAGAAACTTAGGACAGGTGTATTCAAGAAGCGCCTGGAGAAGCACGAGATCAGGCGTTCGCTCGAGTTCCTTGAGCGCGAGGAAAAAAAGCACCACGGCATAGAGGAGATGTTAAGGAAAAAGCACCGCAGACGTTAGCGCGCTGGTGGTCTAGGGGTATGATCTTAGCCTTCCAAGGGCTTTCATGTAACCGTGAATTGCCCGAAGAAAGCTAAAGGCCCGGGTTCAAATCCCGGCCGGCGCATACGTGCGTTCAAAGAAGCTGTTTTTATGATCCGCGGGAAAAAGCCCAAATGGGTCGCCGATCTGGCGAGAAGCAGAATAAACCGATTGCTTGAGCTGGCCGGAGAAAACAAGAGGACTCGCCCTGAGCGGTCAAGAAGGTATGTTCAATTAGCGCGCAGGATATCAGAGCGCTATAATGTGCGCATGACACAGGAGCAGAAAAAATTGTTCTGCAAGAGATGCTCTTCGTATTTCACAGGCAGCAATTCGAAGGTGCGAATCGCCCCAAAGACGCGCGCACTCGTCCGCGTTTGCTTGATCTGCGGCTTCAAGAAAGCTTATGGTAGAAAGGCATGAAAGAGCCATCTGCAGCCGAAATTAACAGCATGAAGCCCACAGTTTGGGTTGGCAAGAAAGGCGTTTCAGAGTTGTTAATAAAGGAAATACGCACGCAGCTAGCAACGCGAGGATATATAAAGGTCAAAATTCTAAAATCTATCCAGAACGAATTTGAAAAAATTTTAAATCAAATTCTTTCAGATGCTAATGCTGAATTAGTTTCTAAAAAAGGATTGACTTTTGTTTTGTCAAAGAAGGAGGAGTAATTCGTGGTGTCAACGACAGATGTTCCGGCTGACATGCTGATAAAAAGGATTGCCGAGAAACTCAAAGGCGACGAAATGATTAAGCCCCCAAAGTGGGCGCCTTTCGTGAAGACAGGAGCGCATGCTGAGAAGAAGCCAGTCGAGCGCGATTGGTGGTACACGCGCTGCGCCTCAATACTCAGGAAAGCAGACACAGAAGGGGTAGTAGGCGTCGGCCGCTTGAGAACTTGGTACGGCAGGAGGAAGAACCGCGGCGTAAAGCCAGAGCACCATGTCGACGCGAGCGGGAGCATCATACGCAAGGCCATTCAGCAGTTAGAGCGCGCCGGCTACTTGAAGAAAGAAAAAGCAGGCAGGTCACTTTCTCCCAAAGGCAAATCCTTGCTGCACAAGTCTTCCTTGGAAACTAAGAAACTTGGGGGAGTTAAAGTTGGACGAACTGGAAGAGCTGAGGCAAAAGAAGCTCCAGCAGCTGCAGGATCAGTACAGCCAGCAGCAGGAGCTGAAGAGCCAATTAAAGCAGCAGGTAAGCAGTCTTCTGGAGCCAAAGGCAAGGCAAAGGCTGTCAAACATAAGACTGGCGAACCCTGACCTAGCAGAGAAGGCGGAACAGGTCATACTTTACTTGAGCCAGTCTAACCAGCTTAGAGGGACTGTCAGCGATGAACTACTCAAGCAGATGCTTGCAAAACTGACTGAAAAGAGGGAAACAAAAATAATCAGGAAATAAAGCAATTGGTGGTATTCATATGGCAAGAAACAAGTCAAGAAGAAAAAAACAGCACCTCACACACGCGCTGAACAAGAATGAGCGCGCTCCGGTGTGGGTGTACATGAAGACGAAATCGCGAGACTTAATACGCGGCAGGAAAAGAAGCTGGCGCTTCGACAAGCTTGGCAAGAGAATAATAAAAAAAGACAAGAAGTCAGAATCTTATGCAGGCCGGCGCAACCCTAAGAAGAAAGTAAGCCGCAAAAGAACAGGCTCTTACAAGTGGTGACGTTAAATGGCGGAAAAGATAGAGGCGGCCCGAGAAGCCAAGGCGATTGTTAAAGAAAAGCAGAAAGAAGAAAAAAGAAAGCAGGAAAAAGTCGCGTCTGAAGAGGCCAAAGAGGCGAAGTCTGCATCTGAAGAAAAAAAAGCAGCAGAGTCTGCAAAAAAAGAGGCAAAAAAAGCAGAAGATGAAAAAGCAGAGGAAAAATTCTTCACGTTTTCCCTGAAAAAGTCACGCAGAGCGCCGAAATGCGACCGCTCAAGAGCGGCGATGAAAGCGCTTAAGCAGCAGCTTGAGAAGCACGTTAAAAAGCAAGTGCTTGTCGACCGCTCGCTTAACGATGTCATTTGGTCCCGCGGGATAAAAAGCGCTCCGTCAAAAATAAAGGTCAAGGTTAGGATAACAAAAGACAAAGCGACAGCCTATCCTGTCAAGTGACGGTGCGCTAATGATAACAAAAGCGGACTTCAGGGGCTCGCCACACATCGGCGTTTTCTGCGCAGCGAACGACGACGTTTGTTTCGTTCCCATGTCGTGCCCGCCCAAGCTCGAGCAAGCGATAAAAGACTTTCTAAAGACAGACATAGTTAAGACAAGCATCGCGATGACTTCTCTTATAGGTGTTTTCTCGGCTTTGAACAACAAGATGATGATAGTGCCGGACATACTTGAAAAAGAAGAGAAAAAAACTCTCAGAGACAACGTAGGAGAGCTCGTCGTTCTGGATGTGAAGTACACGGCAGTAGGCAACCTGGTTGCGATGAACGATTACGGAATAGCATGCAGCGAGTTCATGAAGGACGAGATAAAAGGAGCGTTTTCTCTTAAGGTAGCGGATTCAGATTTGGTTGGTTCTTCACTGTTCGTGAACAACAAGGGTTTTTTGGCCCACCGCGAGTGCTCAGGCGAAGAACTTTCGGAAATAAAAAAAATATTCAAGGTAAACGGAGACGTAGGCACAGTGAATTTCGGCGACCCATATGTTCGTTCCGGTCTGGTAGGGAACAAGCATGGGATGATAGCAGGGGCGTTTACAAGCGGGCCGGAGCTGAACAGGATAGATGACATATTCATATTAGACAAATGATTCTTTTATTGCGACTATTAAATTAGCGTAAAACATTCAGGAGGCGTTTTATGGCCAGCAAAGACAAGGAAATTCAACAGAATGTAATAAAAATGCGCTACTTGGAAGGCCAAGCAAAAACAGTGCAGCAGCAGATGCTCGCAGCCGAGGAAATAATAATAGAGACAGCCACTGCTATAAACGCACTTAAGGAAATGCAGAAGCTCTCTGGCAAACGCGATTCATTGATACCATTAGGCGCGGGCGTTTTTGTTTCTACGGTACTCGAAAAATCAGCGAGAGTCCTTGTAGACATCGGCTCGGGAGCGGTCCTTGAGAAGAGCATTGACGACGCGATAAAAATACTTGAAGAGCGCCAGAACAGCGCCAGAGACTCCGTAAAAGCGTTCAATGAGATGCTGCAGTCAATAAGCTCCCAGTACGAGGCTTCGGCGAATCGCGTTCAAGAGCTTCGTGAATAAAAAGAGGGGTTTTGTCTTGTTCGGCGGCCTGCGCAAGAAAATCTTCGGATTGTTTAAGAAAGAAGAGGAAATGATAGAGCAGAAGCTCGAGCAAAAAACCGAAGAGCCCGCCACAGAAGAAGAAATCTCCGCGCCTCAAGAAGAAAAAAAAGAGCAGTTCAAAGCAGAGGAACAGGAGAGACATCCCTCGCCCGAAAAAGACAAAGAAGAGCCGAAAAAGCAAGAGAGCCAGCAGGAAACGCAGGCAAAAGAAGAGCCGAAAAAGCGCTCGTTCCTACCTAAACTCACGCTCGGCACGAAAGTGAAACGAGCTATAATCAGAAAGGCAGTCGTCAGCGAGAAGGACGTCGAAAGCCTGCTTTGGGACTTTCAGCTTGAGCTGCTTGAAGCCGACGTTTCAGTGTCAGTCGCTGACAGAATATGCGCCGAAATAAAAGAAAACTTAGTAGGAAAAGAGATATCATCCCGGCAATCTATTCAGGAATTGACTCACGATGCCATCAAAAAAGCAATTTCTGAAGTTGTAATCGAGCCTGATTTTGATTTTATCGAGAAGACAAAGGCAAGAAAGCCGTTTGTCATCATGTTTGTTGGCCCGAATGGTCATGGAAAATCAACCACCATAGGAAAGCTGTCGTATTACTTGCGCCAGAAAGGCGTTTCATCCGTGCTTGTCGCTGCTGACACGTTCCGCGCCGCTGCAATTGAGCAGCTTGAGAAAATCGGCGCGAAAGCTGGAGCGCGCGTGGTGAAGCAGCAGTACGGCGCTGATCCTGCGGCGGTCGCGTTCGACGGCGTGAAGCACGCTGAAGCGAAGGGTATTGACGTCGTGCTTATTGATACTGCCGGGCGTTCGGAGCTCAATACTAACTTGATGGAGCAGATGAAAAAGATAGTCCGTGTCGCAAAGCCTGATATGAAAGTTTATATTGGGGAGGCGCTTGCCGGCAATGCTGCTGTTGAGGAAGCTAAAAAGTTCAATGAGTTCATTGACTTGGACGGCGTGATAATGACGAAGACTGACTGCGATGTTAAAGGTGGCTCGATTCTTTCGATATCTTACGAGATTAAGAAGCCCATCCTGTTTATTGGTCTTGGTCAGGGCATCGGTGATTTGCAGC
>JAVYMF010000023.1:0-9649 GCA_038736665.1 archaeon
CTATTTCCTTAGGTATTTTCGAGTAAATCTCGCCCTTGAACTCGTACGTCTTAACAGCCGGCGCCATGCTTACGTTATGGATTTTGCTGGATATAAAACAATAAGAACTCCGGAGCACCCAATAATTATATTATATAATATGTGAAGCTGCGTGAGAGAAAAATGAGCTCGTTATGCGTCAAGTGCAAGGGAGTGAAGCGCCTGTGCTGGCGGCCGGTGTGCCCTCTTCTCATTCAAATGCAAACGCGCCTCGGACTCGAAGACAAACTAATAGACAACGAGCTCGTCGGACAGGCTCCTTCTGTTTTCGTAGGCGATTACAATTACCCGAAAGTTTTCGTCGGGCCCCTCGCCGGGCGTGACTTAACCCTGGAAGACGAATCAAGCAAATGGTACGGCACGCCGCTGGATAAAATAATTGATTACAGGTCGCAGTTGTTCCGCGGAAAAGAAGCCGTCCGCGCTGACGAAGCAAAGAAACCGACGCGATTCCTGGAAACCATTCAAGAAATAGCTATGAGCGAAACCAAAGTCGACGCTGACGTCGTGTTCAAGAAAAAGCCGAAATTCGAGATAACATTCTCGTCGGTCAGCGCGCCTTTCGGCCCGAGCGCCGAAACCCAGCGCGTGGTCATCGAGTCGAACCCAAAAGTGCCGAGGGCGACGGAGCGCGTCGTCAACGACGAGCTGAAAGCAGCCGACGGAATGCTTGAATTATACAACCACGGAATTACAATGGACGAAATACAAAGGATACTTTCAGTCGGGCTGCTCGGCATAAACAAGAAGCTCGTGCCGACGCGCTGGTCGATAACCGCGAGCGACGACGCGATATGCAGGAGATTGATGCATGAAATCCGCAGCTTCAACGAGCTGAACGATTACTTGCTGTTCGAGTCGAACTACTTGTCTAATCATTTTCAGGTCATTCTAATTCCGGGCAAGTGGTCGTTCGAGCAGATAGAATATTATTCGCCGGGCTCAGTATGGGTGAAGAAAAACGAGCCTGCGGTGTTCATGAGCGACCACGAAACGTTTTACGGGCGCACGAAGTACGCTGAGAACGTCGCTGGAGGGTATTACGCCGGGCGCCTGGCCGTGTGCGAGGGATTAATGAAAATGAAGCGCCAAGCCGCTTGCATCGTCGTGCGCGAGATAAGCGAAGGGTATTACGCGCCTGTCGGCGTTTGGGAAGTGCGCGAGAACGTGCGGCACGCGATGCGCTCCAAGCCGGAGAGGTTCGCGTCGCTGTGGGAATTATTAGAACACGTTGGAAAATCATTCAAAGCAAGCCGTTCTTGGGAAAAACATTCAGAGCTGCTGAAGAACGCCAAGTCGCGAGAAGCCATGAAGAGCTTTATGGGCTAATTATCAGTGAGGAATTTTCTTATTTCCGACGCTTTGATTCTCTTTTGTTTTGTGGTGTCACGCTCGCGCACCGTGACCGTGCCGTCTTCAAGCGTCTGGTGGTCGACAGTGAAACCGAACGGAACGCCTATCTCGTCAGCGCGGGCGTACCTTTTTCCTATGCTTCCTGAGTCGTCGTAAAAAACGCCGCAGCAGCCCAGCGCGCCGTATATCTCCTCGGCTTTTTCAGCCAGCCCGTCTTTTTTCATGAGAGGGTACAGGCCCGCCTCATAAGGAGCGATGGGCTTCGGCAGCGAAAGCCAAACTCGCTCGCCTTCTTCGCGGTAAGCCGCGTCAATGAAAGCGAAAACGCTGCGGTCGACTCCGAACGACAGCTCGAGAACATGGGGAATGAAGCGCTTTCCGTTCCTCGCTACGCTCATTTTCTCGCCTGACACTTTCTCGTGGCCTGCCAGGTCGTGGTCGCCGCGGTAATGAAACCCTGCAACTTCAAGGTAAGAATTGAACATATCGAAAAAAGCCTCGACGTCGAAATGCAAACGGTTGTAGAAAGCGCGCTCACTCTCGTTTTTCTCGAAGAACCTGATGCGCTCCAACGGCATTCCCAGTGACTCGTAGAACTGCTGGACTCTGGCCATGTAATAAACGCAGAACCTCGGGTAGCCAAGCGAGACAAGCTCGGACGCTTTTATTATCTGCTCTTTCTTATCACGTTCTTTCGCGAGCACCACGCGCAGCTCGTAGTCTGCCACTTCGCTGAACCTCGGGTGCTCGTTGATTTCGCTCGGGTCGAAGAATATCTGGCACTCGGCCTGAGTGAACTCGCGCATGCGGAAAAACAGCCTTCTCGGGGATATTTCGTTGCGGAAAGCCTTGCCTATCACGGCCAGGCCGAACGGGAGAGTTTCCCTGTTCACCAAGTACTCGCGCTTGAAAGAAACGTAAGGGCACTGGGCGGTTTCAGGCCGCAGGTACGCGCGCGTTTTCGCGTCAAAAAAACCAGCGTCAAAAGAAAACATAAGGTTAAGCGCGCCCACGTCAGACAATTCGCCTTTGCACTGGTGGCATCTTATATTGTTCTTCCGGATAAGCTCGTTCAATTCATTCGCGGACAGGCCTTCGAACGCCTGCTTCAGTTCTTTTTCAAGAATCTGGTCAGCGCGCTCCACGAGCTTGCATTTCTTACACTGCACGACTGGGTCCTCGAAATGGTCTAGGTGACCGCTTGCTTTCCATACTTTTTCAGGCGTGATGATGGATGGGTCTATCTCGTGAAACGGCTCTTTCAGCGAGCAGAGGAAGTATTTCCTCCATTCGTTCTCGAACGCGCGCTTTATCTTGGCGCCCACGCTGCCGTAGTCGTAAAAGCCCGACATGGAGCCGTAAATCTCGCTGTTCGGGTAAAATATGCCTCGCTTGAGGCAGATTTCAGTTATCTTGTCCAGCCTTGTCTTTTCACTCATGACAAAACACGCATTGTTTTTAAGGCGCGTACCATATAATAAGCTTATGCCAAGAAGAAAAAAATATCTAAAACTATTTCCCAGCGAAGTTGTAAGGGCTGGGAAAAAAATAAGCAAAGACAGGATGGCTAGATTGGACAGCGAAGAAGCTCGAATAATGAAGAACTTCTACTACGACATCCTGCCGAAAGAACCAATACTACAAAAGAAATGGGAAGAAGCCGAAAAAATGGCCCAAGAACACTGGGTCGAAGGAAAAACACTGAGACAAATAGCAAAAGAAAAAAAGTTGAGTATTGGAGGCGTAAAACAAAAAATTGCAACCATCGGTGGACCAACAAGAACCTATTCTGAATACTGGGAAAACATAACACCAGAACAAAAACAAGAAAAATTAAGAAGACTTCAAGAATACTGGGAAAACATAGCACCAGAACAAAAACAACAAATCAGCGAAAAAATATCAAAAGCTCTAAAAGAATACTGGGAAAAACTAACACCAGAACAAAAACAACAAATCAGCGAAAAAAACAGAGAAATCTGGGAAAACTTACCCCCAGAACAAAAACAACAAATCACAAACAAAATATCTCGTAGTCATACCGTAAAATTCCACGCCCTCCCTAAAAAAATAAAAGAAGAATGGAGAAATCACTTTATTGATTGGATAACTGGAAAAATACCAAATGAAGAAATGTCATACATAATGACAAGAATATGGGACGAAGTGGGCTTACTGCCTCCTGAAATCCAGCCGTATGATGCTATAAAAAAAGGTAAAAGAAAAAGAAAAAAGAAGGACAGACAAAATGAGGACGAATAAAAAACAGAACATCGAAAAGCTCCGCAGGAAAGCGGCCGAGCGGACGAAGAAAAAAGCCAAAGAATCGCTGTCAAGCCGCGACCGGGTCATAATCAGCGCCGTGAAAACCATGGACGTGATAGACAAAACGTCCAACGCGCTTGCCGAAAGCGCGTCCGACTGGTTCGGAATCTATTGGCCAGAGCTCAAAACAAGCAACGTCGATGATTTTCTTGAGCGCGCTGCGAACGGCGAGCGCCCCGCGTCCTCAATGGGCGCTGACTTAAGCGAAAAAGACATCAAAATCATAAAATCGTTCATTGAAAGCGTGCGCTCGCTGCGTGCCGAGCGCCGGGAAATAGAAGAATACCTGGGAAACGCGATGAAGGAAAGCGCTCCGAACACCAGCGCTGTATGCGGCCCAGTGATAGGCGCGCGGCTTATCGCGTCCGCCGGCGGGCTGCGACGCCTCGCGGAATTCCCTTCGTCAACCGTGCAGATACTCGGCGCCGAGAAAGCGCTGTTTGCGCACCTGAAAAAAGGCGTCAAGCCACCGAAGTACGGAATCATATTCCAGCATCCTGCCGTTCACAGCGCTCCTCCTGAAAAGAGAGGAAAAGTAGCGCGGAAACTGTCGGCGAAAATATCCATAGCCGCTAAAGTGGATTATTTCAAAGGCGAGTTCGTGGGAGAGCGGCTCGCGAAAGAACTAGGCGAAGAACTGAAAAAGCTCTGATGCCCATGAAAGAGCTATTTCCCGGTGTTTTTGAAAAAAACGAGAAGTTGTTCACTGTTTTTAACGGGCGCGAGCGCTTGTGGGAACCTTACCATTCAAAGGCGTCCGCGGCCATCCTGAAAGGGCTGAAAAACTTTCCCGTGAAACCAGGCGCGAAAATATTATACTTGGGCATCGCCGACGGCAACACTGCGTCGCACTTTTCTGACATCATCGGCGAGGAAGGAATCATCATAGGAATTGACATTTCAGCATCGCCTTTCAAAAAACTCCTTGCTTTATGCGAGGAGCGAAAGAACATAATCCCTGTTCTGGCTGACGCGAACAAGCCAGAGGAGTACAAAGAGTACGTCGATGAGATAGGGCGCGTGGACGTTGTTTACCAGGACCTCGCGCAGAAGATTCAGGCGGATATCCTAATAAAAAACGCGAAACTTTTTTTGAAAAAGAACGGCCTCGCTGTGTACATGGTCAAGGCACTCAGCATTGACGTCACTGAAAAGCCGAGCGTTACGTTCGCTAACGAGATTAAAAAATTGGAAAAAGCCGGCTTCGAGGTGCTCGAGCGCGTTTCGCTCGAGCCTTTCGAGCGCGGCCACGCTTGCTTGGTTGTGCGCTTACATTAGCCCGCTTATGAGTTTTTTCAGGTCGCTGTATTCAACGCTCGAGTTCTGCCTTTGGTCCATCAAAGCATACGAGCCTACGCGGTTGTACTCGCAGTTTATGACGAGTATTGGTGTGCCCTCGCTTTCAAGACCGAAGTCAGAAACAATCTTTTGGCTAGTCGCCCAGTCCAAATAGCGACCGTTCGAGTTGTTCTGGCACAGAGCGTCGTCGCCGTCGTGGATCATCTTGCAGACGTACTGGACTTCAACAGCGCTTCCCATCTCCTGCTTTATCCTTTCAAGTACGGGAACCTGCGCTTCGCAGTACGGGCACGTGGGGCTGTGGAAAGCTAGTATCTTGACTTTCGCCGCTCCGGACGGAACGCAGTACGAAGTGTCCGTGCCGCACATTATGCCTTTCGCCACTGGTATCGCGAGAGATGACTTCATCGAGCACACTTTCGAGTCAGACGAACTTAAACTGGCGTTCTGGCATTGTTGCGGCTTAATTGCAGCTGAAAGCGCGTTCGTGGCAATGAACCCGCTGAAAGCAGTGAGGGCTATTATCAGCACTATGGCCGCGACTGTAACTCGCGCCACCTGCGAGTTCCACTCCTTAGATACTCTTGATTTCTTTTCTTTTTTTTCTTCTTTTGGCATTTTTTTACCTCCGATTATGAAAGTGGGCCCACTCGGATTCGAACCAAGGAACCTCCGGTTAGCTTAGACAGGGAATTGCGCAAGAATACGCTGTTCCAGAACGTGCCTTATAAGACCGGCGCTCTGAGCCTGGCTGAGCTATGGGCCCGCGGTTATTATTGTAGTAAGCGAAGGTATAATAAATATATCTTCTTAACGAAAAACATGGATAAATTGGTTTTGGAGCTTAAAAGAAACGCTTTCCACCTCGCGCTCGGGTGTGCGCTTGCATTGATGATTCTTTCTATTGAAAAAACTTACTCCTTAGTTATTTTCGCGGCCGCGATAATCCTCGGAATGATTCTCTCAGAGTTGATAGTGCGCGGTAAAAAAATCAGCGTGCTGGACTTTTTCATCAGGCATTTCGAAAGGGAAAACGTCCGCCCAGGCAACGGCGTGCTTCATTTTTTGACGGGCGCGTTCATATCCCTCGCATTCTTCCCGAAAGAAACAGTGTTCGTTGCGGTGCTAATTCTCGCGTTCGTGGACAGCTTCTCGACAGTGTTCGGAACCTGCTACGGCAGGATAAAAATACGCAAGAACAAGACGCTTGAAGGGTTCCTCGCGGGATTCGCTTCGTGCTTCATCGTCACATCGTTCTTCATTCCCTTGCACGTCGCGCTCGTCGCGTGCCTAGTCGCTTCTGTGGTCGAGCTGTACGCGTTCCTGGACGACAACGTGCTCATCCCAGTAGCGACGAGCCTTATAATATACTTGTTCGCGCTGTGAAGCCCTTAGGAAGCTATTAATATACTTGCTTGTTTCAAAAAATAACAGCAGATAAGTCAGTGGTCAAATGAACTTTCTTGAAAGCGCTAAAAAATACAGGATAGACATAATGATAGTCCTGACTCTTTTCTGCCTTGCGTTCGCCGTGCGCACCGTCCCGTCGGACAAATTCCCGAACATTTACGGGTTCGACTCATACTGGGCGGCCAGGATGACTAAGTACATGATAACCGGCGAAAAGCCCGGCTGGCCAGTCGCAAGAATGAACGACACAGCAACAGATTTTCCGTGGGGGCGCATTGATTTCCGGGCAAGCGAAGTCGGCTGGTGGGGGCTCAACGCAATAGCGTACAAAATGCTCGGCGGGACGAGCGACTTCAACTACGAGCT
Source organism: archaeon (assembly GCA_038736665.1). GTDB lineage: Archaea > B1Sed10-29 > B1Sed10-29 > B1Sed10-29 > JAJRYS01 > JAVYMF01. Next base: position 6,793 of record JAVYMF010000023.1, read on the forward strand.
GTTCGGAGCAGTCGCGTCCTGGATGACAGCTATCGCAGGAGCGTTGGCAATACCAGCGGTTTACTTGTTCGGCCGGGCTGCTTACTCGCGAATGACCGGCCTCGCGTCCGCAGTGTTCCTCGCGACATCCCCTAACCACTTGTTCTATTCAATATTCGGGCATACAGAAAACGACGCATTAGGTTTCACGCTCTTCTTCCTGTGCCTGTTTTCCTTCGTAATGACAGTGAAAAAGAAAAACTGGAAATATGCCACGATGACTGCGTTTTTCTTCTCGTGGCTCAGCATAGTATGGCAGTCTTACGCGGTCGCCGCGCTGCTCGCAGGGGGGACCTGTGCCGCTTACTTCGCGATAGCATTGGTTTTCAAAAAATTCGGATACTACAAGGAAAGCAGTGAAAGAAAATCAACGCGGTTGTGGATGATTTACGCGCTCCTGGCGGCGTCATTCTCGGGAATAATCAATTTTGCATTCAACGGCAGCGGAGGGGTCGCTTCAACGGGATTCCCGGCACTCGCTTTCTCGGCATTTTTCTGCTGCGCCGTCGAAACAATCTCTTCAAAAGAAAAAACAGATAAAACGCGCTTGATGAAAGCGCTGGGCGCTTCGGCGCTGATGTGCGCCGTGTGCTTCGCTTTCTACGGAACGTCGGCAGTCACCAGCCCGGCGTCTTACGTGGTTTCAAGCGTTTCAGCGCAGCCTAACCTGCTTCCATACGAGCAGAGAATGATTGAAACTATCGCCGAACAGAACCCCGTCGCTGGCGACAATTTCTTTGACAGGATAAACAATCTCGGCGGAACGTTCGGGATAAGCATCTGGCTCGCTCTGATAAGCGCGATGCTCATTGTGGCGAAACTCTTCACGATGCCTTTCGCTAACAAGGACTTCAATTACGAGTGGGACGTACTCGCGCTCGCGTTCATAATGTTCTCGCTTTGGGTATTGACATCCAAGTCCATCACGATGTTTTTTCTCGCGGGAGCGGTCGCGTTCGGCGCAGGGTATTTCTTTGGGTTTGCCGAGAAAGCTCTGAAAAAGTTCTCGAAAAACCTGAAAGGCCACGACAAAACGGCTGCCTTCGCGCTGCTTATCATCTTAATGGGGTTCCTGTTCTCAGGCACGCTTACTGCCCTGAACGCTTCGGAATCCTTTGGATACGACATAAACCAAGAATGGTTCAGCACGTTCGCGTTCCTGAACACCGTCCCGAAAGGCTCTGTCGTGACTGCCTGGTGGGACTACGGCCACTGGATGAACTACTTCAACGGCGACAACATAAGAACGTCATTGGACAACATCCAAGACCGAAAAGACATAATATACACGGTGGCGTCCGCGTTCACTCACACCACTAACTGCGTCGCTGACGCGTCATCCCAGACCATATCATGCGACTCCACGCCAGCAGCGCTTGAACAGGCGGAGCTCGAATCACTCTCTCTCCTGAAACCGTTAGGCACTGACTACATACTCATCGACAGGGAAATCGTCGGCGGCTCGACAGGCGGCAAGTTCGGGGCTTTGACGCACATCGCCAGCAACAACGTGGGCTGCATGATGGCCTTCGACTGCATGCCGAACGCCAACGGCGACGTGGCATGCGCGGTAGGCTCAGTCAATTACAGCGGCAACATAGTGCCGGCTGGATTCTACTTCACGAAAGACCAATGGAGCTTCCTGGCGAACTCGTCCTGGCCTGGAACAGCGATAAGCGCGCCTGTAGCTGAATTCTCGGCAGGAAACGTGATAGCCAACGTGAGCACGCGCTACTTCGCGAAGAACGAACAAGGAGGAGGAAAAACGCTGTACGCCAGCGCTCTGGCATGCGGGAATTACTTCTTCCAAGGAGGAGCGAGCGGCTCGGCGCCGGTGCTTTACGCGTTCGAGCAGCGGTTGTTCTTCGGCGACCCGTCCTTGAAGCACGTGACGAAAGTTTACGACGACGGCTGGAACGTCATCTACAAAGTCAACTTTGACGGTGTGCCTGACCCGAAGACGTTCACTACGTGGACGCAGCAGAGAAGCGTGCTGTGCACGGGACAAGCGAAAAGCGCCTGCGAGAAAGGATACGCAACATGAGATGGTTTTATGATTGAAGTTCTTGCAGCGATGGCAGTGGCGTTCTGTGTAACGTTCCTGATAACGCCTTCTTTCATTCGATTGTTCGCGAGAATAGGCGTCGTAGGAACAGACCAACACAAGAAAAACAAGCCGTTAATACCTATTTCCCAGGGATTCCCGACGGCCGTGGGAATACTGTTCGGCTTGTTCGCGTATGTTGCGCTTACCACTTTCGTTTTAAGGGACGGGACGAACGCGTCCATCATATTCGCTTCAATAACGACTATAATGACTATAACAATCGTCGGGTTCTTCGACGACATGTTTGTCGGAAAGAAGAAACAAGTGTCAAGAACTGGAACAAAAGACTACAGGATAGGCCTGAGCCAGTGGAAAAAAGCCCTATTAATACTGCCGGCCGCGATTCCTCTCATGGTCATAAACGCGGGCCACGCAACGATGGATATTCCGTTCATCGGCGCTGTCAACTTCGGACTACTGTACCCTCTCTTGCTCGTGCCAATAGGCGTGGTTTGCGTCGCGAACGCTTACAATATGCTCGGCGGCATCAACGGAATAGAATCAGGAATGGCTTTAATCGCGTTATCAGGCCTCGGAATATTCTCTTACATCACTGGTGCAGGAGAAGCAGCGGCAATAGCCCTAATAGCGGCAGCGGGGTTCCTCGGCATAATGCATTACGCGAAAACGCCTGCGAAGATAATGGCCGGCGACTCAGCGACTTACTTGGCCGGAGCGCTCATAGCGACCGTTGTCATAGTAGGCAACATC
>JAVYMF010000024.1:0-9606 GCA_038736665.1 archaeon
GTATCAGATGGAGGAAAAGGCGCGCGACATGTACGCAGAATACAGCGCGAAAGTTAAAGACCCAGAAATCAAAGAGCTTTTTGATTCCATCAAAATCCAAGAAGAAGGTCATATGAAAATAGCGCAGCAGCTGATCAAGCTAGTGCAGTAACTGAACTTTAAAAACAAAAATAAGAGGGGGCTAAGGCGACGTCTCGGCTTTCCCGCACGTAAGTGCAGTACAGGCCGAATCGCTGGACGGCTTAACTTCCGGGTTCGGAATGTTGCCGGGTGTTTCCCGTCCGCTATGATCGCCTAGCGAATTAATTCTATGAAAAAGGGTTTATAAACCTAACCATTGCGGTTCAGCAGCTTGTAAGCAATGAAACCAGTGGCTATTTCCATAATCACAAGGACGACCGCCGGGTTTAAGGCTTCGAAAAAAACGCCTGAAGGAGTGAACTTCACGACGTACGTGCTGATCATCCACGCGCATGAAACAATCCCCAATCCTGCCAAAACAGGAAAGCGACCTACGTTCAGCGGGCTTTTGAACCTGTCCTTAGGCAGTTTGTCGACGAACCTTATCCTTATCAAAGACAAGTTTATGACAGCGAATACTATGAAAACGCCGAGAGTCGTAAGCTCGGCGACGAGCTCTATGCTCTTCAAGAAGCACGCTGCGGCAGCTATCATCGACACGATAATTATGGCTTTGAAAGGCGTGCGCCTCCGTTTGCTCACATCTCTAAGCGGAGAGGGCAGCGACCCGTCTTTAGCCATCCCGTAAAGAACCCTGGAAGAACCGGTTATCAATATCAGCACGGTGTTGGCAGTCGCAAAAAGCGCTATGAACGACAAAACCAGCCCACCTTTGTTTCCGAGAACAGTGTCAGCAACGTCAGCGAGCGGCTGGGAAGACGCTCCGAGCTCCTGCCAAGAAATAACGCTGACGGACGAAAGCGCGACGAGAACGTAAACCACCGTAGTTATTACTATCGACAGCACCATAACCCTCGGGATGGTTTTTTTGGCGTCGACGACTTCCATGCCGAGGTTTGCCAGCCCTTCGAAACCGAGGTAAGCGAAGAAAATGAGAGCCACTGCGCTGAACATCCCAGAAATACCGAAAGGCATCTCAAGCAAGTTCGGCGCCGCGCCGCCGCCTGCGAAGTGAAGTCCGCCGATCGTTATTATCATCATCAGCCCGAGTGCTTCGGCGGCAGTGAAAACCATGTTGAATTTGACGAGTTTTTTTATGCCCATGTAATTCACGAAAGCAAAAGTACCTATCAAGCAGATTGCCACGAGTACAACAGGCGTGACTATCACTTCAGAAAAAGAGATCAGCGCGCTGTCAGCTATTCCCGGCGCGAACAGCGAAACGAAATACCCTGCGAACCCGAGCGCGACCGTGGTTATTGAAGTTATATTCACTGCGTTTATCAGCCAAGAAACGACGAAAGCCGCGCGCCTGCTGCCGAACCCGAGCTTCGTGTAAGTGTACTCAGCGGACGTGGTGGATTTGATTGAAGCGAGCTCAGCGTAACTCAGACCGGTAAAGGAAGCGATGATCGCAGCAAATAAAAAAGAGAGCCAAACAGATGGGCCTGTCGCGCCGGCGGCCTTTCCGATCAGCGCGTATATCCCGGCGCCGAATATCACGCCAATGCTGTAAATCAGCAACTCGTTGAACCCGACTACTCGCCTGAGTTTATAGTCAGACATGCTTATCAACGCCGTTCTTAGGGCATTCGAGTTTTAAAACGCATCTGCTGCACAAGGGTTTAGCCGCTTTGCACACGCGGCGCCCATGCTCTATGAACGCCGTGTTCACAGCGGGCCAGTCTTTTTTACGGAAAGCTTTCTTCAAATCGCGCTCTATAACAATAGGATTCCTGCTTTTCGTCAGGCCAAGGCGGAAAGACAATCGTCTTACGTGCGTATCCACGGCAATTCCTTGGTTTCCGCCGAAGCCGTAAGTTATTATTATGTTCGCCGTCTTGCGCCCGACGCCGGGTATTCTAACGAGCTCTTCGATTTGCTCGGGTATTTTTCCGCCGTATTTTTTCATTATTGTCTTTGCCGCTTCCTTAATTCTTTTCGCTTTTTGATTGTAATACCCCGTGCTTCGGATTATTCTTTTCAGCTCATTTTCGTCAGCGTTTGCGAGGGATTCAATCGTTCTGTACTTCGCGAACAAAAAAGGCGTTACGCGGTTCACGCGCTTGTCAGTGCACTGCGCAGATAACATCGTGGCTACCATCAATTGCCACGGGTTGTCGTGGCACAGCGTTGTTCCAGGCAAGCCGTATTCTTTTTTCAGTCGCGACAAAAATATTGCAGCTTTCATTAGGTTTTTTACACAGTTTGGTTTAAATAAAACAATGCGTTTGATTTTTTCTAGCGAAGAAAAGGAGGGTTGTAAATGAACATAAAATCAGAGGCATCCGAAGTCAAAGCTCAGGCCATAGACAAGATAAGTGCTCTTATGACCGCGGCGTTCGGGCTCATAGCAGCGCTGGCATGGAACGACGCGATAAAGTCGTTGTTCGCCGAAGGAGGCCCGCTGTACTCCCTGGCGTCTTACGGTGTGTGGGCTTACGCAGTGCTGGTGACAATAATCGCGGTTATCGCGACGATTTGGATAGGCAGAATGGCCGCGAAAGTCGCGAAAAAGAATTAAGTCATTAGTTCAGAATCCACACGGAGTAGTTGAGCGCCGCGGCGAGGCAGCACCACAGCAAGTAAGGAACAAGAGGCCCCGCGGCGTTCTCGTTTATTTTCCAGAACTTGATCATCGTGACGGCGAGAACAGCTGTCAGAAGCAACAAGATGAGCAGGCCAGCGGCGATTTCTTTCATGCCGAAAAACACTATCGACCACGCAGCGTTCAGCGCTAATTGCGCGTAAAACCATTTCAGGGCGTTATCGCGCTTGGCGGTTTTTTTCTCGTTCCATATCACGTAAAGAGAGACGCCCATGCACGTGTAAAGGGAAATCCATACCGGCGCGAATACTGAGTTCGGCGGCTGGAAAGAAGGCTTGTTCAGCGAAGCGTACCACGTGCTTATGTTCGGCGCTGTGAAAAAAGAGCCGATTATTCCCGCTACCTGGCAAAGCAGCACCGCAACCGCCAGCGTTTTCCAGTTTATTTTGTTTTTTCCCATGATTCCACGCCTCCACTGACGGCTTTGAAGACGGGACTCGACTTTATAACCGTAACTTTCAAGAGTTCCCTGTACTTCTCAGGGCTTCTTTTTCTCAGTTTTTTCATCAAGCGCTTGAACTCGTATTCCAGCTGGCCTCTTGTAACAGGCATTTTTTTCTTCGCTGCTCTTCCGATTTTTTTCTTGTCAAAACAATACCCTCGCTTGCAGGCTTCTTTTCTTATGGCAGCCAAGTACGCGTTAATGAAAAGCAGTGGCTTTTTTTGTTCTTTGAACCGGTTCAGCTGAGGGTGGTTCTTGTAACCGCGCGTCCTTCCCTGGAGGACGCTCTTCGCCAGCAGCGCTTCTCGCCATACGGCGACCAAACCGCTTGCGTCCAAATATTTCAGGTGAATGCTCCAGAGCCTCATGAGAACGCCGCGCTGATAAGGTTGCCTGCCAAGTAAGTCGTTATGACAACGACAGCAGTTATAATCAAATGCTCGCACACGACTCTGCATGCGTTTTTTCTCTCCAAGCGCGACAAGTAGTAGCTGAACTCTCCTGTGAGCAGAAAGCCCCAGCCAACGCTCACAGCCACCGCTTCCCTTAGTCCCAGAAGAAGGACTGGCGCCGCGAAAGACAGCGCTATCGCGAATTTCGTGGCGAACGTCGCGAGAGTCGACTGCCATATCTGCTTTTCTGAGTGGCGGTTTTCCGACTCTTCTGACACGTGTATTCCGAGCGCGTCCGAGAAAGCATCTGCTATTGCTATGGTGAGTATACCTCCGATGATGACAAGGCGCGAGCTCGTGCTCGCGGCCAGCCCAACTATCAAGCCGAGCGTCGTGATGACCCCTGACGTCAGACCGAAAGAAACGCCGGTGCGTACCGAGTGATTCATACATTTACTATGAACGTTCTCTTGCTTAAAAAACCAGCGAGTTTTCCCCCCCACATTCGCGCACGCTACATTGCTGTGAATAACTGTGAATATAATAATCATTTAAATACTACTTTTGTGTTTTTTTCTTTGCTCACCAATTCTGAAACGAGGAAAAATCAGATGAAAGGCAAGATTAAGGTAATTTTACCTGCCGTCGTGTTGATCCCCTTAGTTCTCACTTCATACTTCTCGTTGTTCCAGGGGCTGAGCGGTTTCACTGGATTTCTAGGAATACGCTTGGGAGACGCGCAGTTAGAAGAATTGAATGATACATTGAATGATACTATATTGCCTGATAGCTTTTCACCCGAAGAAAACATAAGCAGAATAGACCCCTTGAATAGCGTTTCTAATATCGTGACAACAAACTTCACGGCAAGCGGAACATGGACAGCCCCGCAAGGCATTACTTACGTGCTCGTTGAAGCGTGGGGCGGCGGAGGCGCTGGAGGCGGTCGGACTACTAACGGGCGAGCGGGAGGAGGAGGCGGCGGCGCTTACGCTGCGGCGAACATAACAGTCATTCCAGGGAATAATTACACAGTGACAGTGGCCGGAACCACGGCCGGCGGCTCCGGAAACGGCGCTAACGGAGGTGCTTCTTACTTCGGAAATGGCTCTCAAGTCTCAGCATTAGGTGGCAGCGGGGGGCTCAGCTCTGGCACAGGGGGAGCTGGCGGTTCTGCGGCCAGCTCTAACGGAACAGTTAAGTACAACGGAGGGAACGGCGGAACCGCTGACTTTACTTGGTCAGGTGGTGGTGGCGGAGGCGCTGGAAGCACTGGCGCAGGAGGAAACGCGAACGTCGGGACAGCCGGAACAGGTACGTCAGAATTGGGCGGGAACGGAGGCGCAGGCAGGAACAGCCAAGGAGCAGGCAATGCAGGGAACGTCTACGGAGGTGGAGGTGGAGGGGGTGTAAGAACCCTCTCAGGCAACCGCAATGGGGGGGACGGAGCCGCGGGCTTCATCAGGATTACTTACGAAACGCCGGACGTCACGCTCGTCAGCCCCGCGAACGATAACGTGACGACCGCCAGCGCTGTTAACTTCTCGTGCAACGCGACAGACTCAATTCAGTTGAAGAACATCACGCTTTACTGGAACTACTCAGGAACATGGCAGGCGAACGGCACGACAAGCGTCGCAGGAACCGCTAACAGCACGATGTTCGAGAGAACAGGCCTTGCTAACGGCGCGATAACGTGGAACTGCTACGCATGCAGCAACAGGAGCAACTGCGGCTTCGCGGCAGCGAACCGAACAGTAATTGTCAACGAGTCAATTCCGGCAACGCCCCCTGCTGTGTCGCTTGCTTCACCAACGAACGACACGAAAGACTCGAACGGAAGAGTGGATTTTTTCTACAGCGTCTCTGATAGTTCGAACATATTGAATTGTTCTTTGCTGCTGAACGGCTCGGTTTACGCTTCACAGCAGTCAGTCGTGAAAGACACACAGCAAAAATTCAGCGCTTTCGACTTGCCTGAAGGCAGCATTTCTTGGAGCGTGCGGTGCTTTGACGGTGAAGGACCTCCTGGAACAAGCGAAGAAAGAAAAATTAACATCAGCAGGAATGGATTGTCAGGAAACGTTACTTTTTCAATCGAGATTGAAGACCCTCAGGGGCAACAATGGAACGCGACTTTCGAACTTATTGACGAATACAATAATCTCGTGGATTACAACGCCTCCACTAACGAAAGCATAAACATAAGCAAAGGAAAATACAATATTAGAATAATCCCCCAGAATGCTTCAATAGCTTCAATATCTCTATTTGGCGCGAACATTGTTAACGACATTTTCAATACAGTGGATATCGATGAAAGCGTTCCATCGCCTATTCAGGACGTCGTCCAATCATTCGCATTGAACCCGAACGCAAACTTATCATTTGAAAACGCTTCATTCAATTTCACAGCCCAAGGGAATAACTTGTTCAAGTGCGCTGACTGGAACTTCTCATTAGGCGAATGCTACGGAGAGTGGGCGCACGTGATGAGCCTCACTCCGGAACAAGAATACTCCATTTCATTTAACACATCAGACCCTGCTTACGTTGTAACAGCAGACGGAAACAGCGCGTGCGTGAACACTTCAATGTACAGAGCGTGCGTCGGGATCAACTCTTCAACTACGACCTGGGGTTACATCAACGACTTTTACTCCAACAATTACAACCCCTCAACAGAACTATCGCAGAATTACATAGCTGACTACTTGCAAATAGGAGAATACCAAAACCCAGGAACGCAGACATTTGATGTCATAGCGAACATATACGCGCCGTCAGAATACGCTATCAAGGAAAACGGCTCGCAAAGGGTTTTCTTCGAGTTCAACTACTCTGACTCTGTTTATTTGAACTGGTATTTCTACGACGAGTATTACGTAGGCAGGTTCATAGGAAAAACAATGGAGTCATACGATGATGGTTATGCGAAATACATGGTTGTGAACGACACTAACTCGACGCGCGGGCTTGAGTTTGACAATCTCGGGTGGGCGTACGGCTCGAAATCCGTTTCGCCTATAAACACGACAGAAGACACAGGTAGCTTGGCGAGGGACGTTTTCGACCAGGCCGAAAACTCCTGGGCTTCTTGGTACGGCTCAGTGCCAAGCGACCTCGCGTTTGGCGCGATAAACAAGGCTAAAAAAGCAGGCACAAGCGCAGTTGATTACATCGGGGATGTTGAGACCACAGGTTCTGATTACATCGGCCAAAGGTGGTATTCGTCGACGGAAGGACAGCTGGACAATTACGACACGATGTTCACGATAGGAATGCTTTACGCGAACTCGAGCTACAATTACGTGAAAAACATATTTTCAGTTTACCAGAACCCCGCGGTAATAACGGCAATAAGCAACGGTTCATCAATAGGATTCAACGACAAAGCATTTATCTACGAGATGATGAAAAACGCCACAAAAGGGAACACGCTGTTCAACGTCACGGGAAACGCGTCTTGGGACAACAGCACCGAGAAACTGTATTTCATTGTTTACAACGCGTCCAACAACAATAACCTTTACAGAATCCGCAACAACAGCGCTTTCGGGTGGGAAACGCTCCTCTTGAACGGGAGCATTCAGTACAACGCTAACGGCTCGTACTACAACGCGATATTTTACGTTAATGCGAACAAGACAGCAAACGAGCAGTACTTGTTCGGCTTGGACAACATCAAGCCAGTGATTACAATAGAATCGCCGGCAAACACTACATATTACACGCCTTCAATCTGGTTCAACGTCACCGCAATGGACAACGTAAACGTCGCCTCGTGCTTGTACTCAATAGACGGAAACGCCAACGTAACAATGAGCAATGACACCGCAACTCATTATTATCACTTGAATGCAAGCGTGCCGGAAGGAGCCCACAGCGTGACGTTCTACTGCAACGACTCGTCAAACAACATCAACGAAACCACGCAGTACTTCACTGTTTTGCTGTTCAACCCAGTCAACCTAACTCTTAACGGCACAGCCGGCAACGCAACTTACACTTACCCAGCGACTATAAACGCGACTGCAACTTCATCATGGGGCACTGTCTACATTTACAGGAACGGCACTCTCCTGCAAAGCGGCTCGCCGCCCCAGCAGAACCTGTCGTTCCCGGCTGCTGGAACGTACGAGTACAAAGCCAACGCAACGAACAACGCGACAGGAGTGACGTACTACGCGTTTGTGAACCAAGGAACGCCGTTATGCAGCTTGACGTTCGATAAAAGCACGCCGCAGACGTACGGCGCAGCGATAAACGCGACGTGCTCGTGCACTGCCGGCTCAGGCACGGTCAATCTTTACAGGAACGGAACGCAAGTAACCGGAACTGAAAATGGAACATTAGTAACGCTGCCCGCCGGGCCGTGGAACTACACGTGCAACACCACAGGAAACGAGAACTACACTGCGGCGTCGAACTCGTCTTTGTTCACGATAAACAAAGCCAGCAACCCCGTCGCGCTTGCGCTGAACGGAACCCAAGGCAACGTTACGTTTACGTATCCTGCTGTTGTGAATGCTACGGGTAGTGCTGTTGCGGGTGTGGTTAGTGTTTATAGGGATGGTTCGTTGTTGCAGAGTGGTGTGTCTCCGCAGGTGAACATTTCTGGTGTTCTTGCGAACGGAACGTATGAGTATAAAGTGAATGCAACTGGTAACCAAAATTACTCCGATAACGAGACTGGTGTGTCTTATTTTGTTTTTGTGAATAAGGCGTTGAGCACGTGTTCATTATCTTTCAATCCGGTTTCACCGAGCTCTTATGGCACTCCTTTGAATGTTTCTTGTTCGTGTTCTAATGCTGAGGTGAGCGCTCAATTGTTTAGGAATGGTTCTGATGTGAGTGGCGAGATTGGTGTTAATGTTTCGTTGGGTGCTGGTGATTATGAGTATGTTTGTAATGTTTCGTCGTCTGAGAATTATTCAGCGGCGTCGAATTCGTCTGTTTATGTTGTGAGCAAAGCTGGTTCGTTGGTGCGTTTGTTTTTGAATGGTTCTGAGGGTAATGTGACTTATAATGTTGGTGATTTTGCTAACTTTACTGTTTCGCTGAATGTTTCTGGGAAAACGGTTTACTTGAACTCGACTATCCCGGGGTGGGCACTGCAGAGCGGAATAACCCCGTTGGAAAATGTCACTCAGTTGACGACAGTAGGAACATATGCTGTAACAGGCTATTTCCCAGGTGACGAGAACTACACTTCCTCAAGTGTTACTTATTATGCTAATGTCAGCGATTTTGAAGCACCAAAATACTCAAATGATGCGGATGATTCAAGCGGTTCTGTGCCTGCCGGCACGATAGTAAACGTATCAGTTTACTGGACTGACGACGGAGGCCTTGACGCCGCGATTTTAAGGCATAACTCTTCAGGTTCTTGGGCGAATGCTTCCATTAACTTGTTCAGCGGGGCTTTAAACGGATGGTATAATGCTTCAATAAACACAAGCGGTTTAGGCGGTAGTTATGTATGCTGGAATCAATACGCGAATGACACGAGCGGCAACACAAATGCCACTATGCCGCAAAACTTGCACTGCTTCAATGTTACTATAGTGAACACAGCACCGGAAGTTACAACCCCTGTAATTTACCCTGAGCCAGCTTACAAAACAACAGACTTGGTGTGTTCTGTCACGCTGAACGACAGTGAAAACGTTTCACTTACGGCGTTTTGGTCTTGGTTTAAGAATGGGGCGCTTAACTTGAGTGGCTCGACTGTTGTGGCGAACGGCACTAGCGCGAACGTCAGCGTCTTGTCTTCAGGAAACCTTTCTAAAGGAGACTCTTGGGTATGCGAAGTCACGCCTAGCGACGGGCTGCTTAACGGCACTGCGAAGAACTCGACAGCCAAAGCAATTCAAAACAGCATTCCATTGATAGGGGCACCCACACTCAATGACACGGCGCCTTACACGGACAGCGTTATTTCCTGCGTTAACGGGTCTTTTTATGACGTGGATGGAGACGCAGCCACGTGGTATTACAGATGGCTCAAGAACGGCACGCTC
>JAVYMF010000025.1:0-9508 GCA_038736665.1 archaeon
TAGCTTCCCCTAAGTGAAGGCCACGCCTGACAAGGTTTCGCGTGGCTCTCCCTGAAACCTTGAGCATTCCGTCCTCGTCAACAGAAAGGCCTATGACAGGCTTGTCCTGCTTGATGTCACCAGAGCCGTAAAGCATTCCCGCAACAGTGCCGATGATAGTATCCTTGATTTCTTTCCCACCGTCAATGACGTAAATCGAGCCCATTTCCTCAGCGCCATTTTCTTGAATCAGCCGTATCCCGTCGCACAGGCTCTGCCTGTGCTTCTGCAGGAGAGCGCGCGCTTTCTTCCAGTAAGCGTGCCGGTCTCCCTCGCACACCATTATTCCGACTACCCCCTCGTCGTTCCTGCCGCATGCGTTCAGCACAGTGGAAAACTCTTTCGCGTCCCGCAGCTCAGACCTGTGCGGCTCGCATTTCAGTTCGTAAACTTCGCCGACCAGCGAGCGCAGGATGAATTCAGGAGCGCCGCTCTGCTTCGCGTGCACGTAAACCGCGGACACGAAGCGTTTCTTCTCGTCTTCGTTTAAGTCGCAGTAATAGCGCCACTTGTCGCCATCCTTCAAGGGGATGCCGAGCGACGTTATGAACGCGTGGCTACCTTCTTCATTAGCAGTCAACCCTGGCAAGAACGGGTCAGTGCAGTAGACAAGAAACTGAGTCAATGGTCGCGAGTGCCTTCCGAACAAACGGATGTCCACGCGCGTTTCAAGCTCGCCGGCGTCAATTCCGTCCTGAAGAATTTTCCTGTTCAGGCCGACGAGCTTCCCGTGCTGGTCCTGCATGTCCCCAACCGCGCCGACAACGGCAATTTTCGCGAGGTCCTTGTTGCGCTCGTCAATCTCGCGCGCAACCAAATAAACTGCCCCGGAGCCGCTAACTTCAAAACTGCCGTCATACCCAGAAAAACAAGGATTAAAGTGAGGGGCTTCCCCCTGCTTTTGAGGAGGGTGATGGTCTGTTATAGCATACTTTTTTCCAGCAAGACCTTCTTCTATCGCGCTCACACTCCCAGAGCCAAGGTCAACGAACAAGAAAACATCCCCGTGCTTCGCGATGTCCCTTATACGCTGGGAGTCCAGCGATTTGGTCGGCAGGTACTTGTATTTTTTTCCGAGCCTCTTAAGCATCAAACCAGCGATTCCAGCAGCCGCGAGGCCGTCCGCGTCGTAATGAGACACGACGACAAAGCCGTCGTTCTCGCGGACAAAATCAGCGACTTCTTTTAGCCCTTTCATGGCTTATACTTACCGGTTTTCGGAATATAAGCGAGCATCATCCAATAATCGCTTTTATAAAGCCATGTTTTCAGAAATAAGCCATGGCAATTGCGATAAAAACGCGGAAACAAGACGAGCTGCGGCAGTGTAAAGAAAAGATGAACGAGTACTACCACAAGAACCTACTGTACGCGCTGCTCGTGAAGCGCTACGCTGATTACATAGAAGAGCGCGAAGCCAAGACAATCCAGGATTTAAAAGAAATGATACAGCCGTACAGCGCGCCCGTAGCGGAGCTGGCAGAGAAAATAAAAGAAAGCATTCAAGACTACTCTCCTGAAAAAGACATCCTTAAAGCCTGCGAAAAAGCATACGCATTCATAACAGAGAACATCCACTCAGTTCCGTCGCTAGGTGTGAGCTTCTGGATGGGCGTGAAAGAAACGCTCGAGAACGGCGTTGCCGACTACGAAGATAAGGCAATCTTGCTCTGTTCTCTTTTCAAGGCGCTTGGCGCAGATTCAAGCATTGGAATCGCCGAACTGTCGGACGGCTCAAACCGTCCGGTTGTTTTCATAAAAACGCGCTATTCCGAGGTAATGCTGGACCCGAACGAGAAGCACAATTTCCTCGAGTTTGCCGGGAAACGCGCCGACGCCCTAAGGAAATACTCGCTGAACGGGAAAACAATAACCAAGATACTGTACGAGTTCGACGACAAGGAATACAAGGAATATTAGCGAAAGTCTTTAAAACAAAAGAAGCGATATAACAGCGCTCGTTTTAACGGAGATGAACAAAAATGGCCGTCATCGCTGACAGAAATAAATGCATTTACTGCGGCGGATGCGTAAGCGTCTGCCCTGCAAACGCATTGACTCTCAAGGAAGTGCGCATAGAATGCGATGCTAAGAAGTGCGTGGACTGTGGATCATGCATCAAGTTCTGCCCGGCCGGCGCGCTGAGCAAAAAATGAAAAAGGAGTGCTGTTCATGAAAAACCCCGTCGATTACAGTGAACTCGCAAGCATTTCTTGGGACGTTATCGTCGTTGGAGGAGGTCCAGGTGGATTAATCGCCGCCCGCCAGTGCGCAAAAAAAGGGCTAAAAACGCTGTGCATCGACAGGCGCCAGGAAATAGGCTCACCCGTTCGCTGCGGTGAAGGGCTAGGGGAAGTTTGGATGCGCTTCGCTGAGCTTGAGTATGACCCGTCCTGGTGCGTTCAAGAAATGCGCGGAGCCGTGATTTACGGCCCGAAAAAAGCGAAAATGGTCATTCCTACAGCCAACAAAGGCTACGTTGTGGAAAGAAAAATAATGGAGAAAAAAATCGCGTACCAAGCAATAAAAGCAGGCGCGAAGCTTATGCTGAAAGCGCAAGTGTACGACGTCATCAAAGAAAAAGGAAAAGTAAGCGGCGTGCGCGTTGAATCTAACAACGGGTACTTTGACATCCACGCAAAGCTCGTAATAGCAGCTGATGGCGTTGACTCGCAGACAGCCCGCTACGCGGGCGTGAGCACTTTTAACCCCGTAAGCGAAGTCGATGCTGGGTACGAGTACGAAATGACTAACTGCTACTTTGACCATCCTGATAAAATACACATTTTCGTGGGCAATGAAATTGCGCCGCGTGGCTACGTGTGGATTTTCCCGAAATCTAAGGACACGGCCAACGTTGGAATAGGAATCACTGGCGCAAGCGACAAGAACGCGAAGCACTACTTGGACAAGTGGATAGCTTCAAAGCCGGAAATATTCAAAGACGCAAGTATCGTGGACATCAAAGGGGGCTGCTGCCCAGTTGGAGCGCCGCTTAAACAATTAGCTTACGATGGCCTTATGATAGTCGGCGACGCCGGACACATGATCAACGCCATCCACGGTGGGGGCATGGGTACGTCAATGGAAGCCGCGATGCTCGCGGCAGACGTCGCCGAGAAAGCCGTGAAAGAAAACAAGTTCGACGCGGCGTTCCTGAACAAGCATTACACTGACGCGTGGTACGAGAAGCGCGGAAACCAGCTGCTGAACGTTCTGAAAGTGCGGCATTTCTTCGAAAAGCTCACGGACGACCAGATGGAGTCCCTTGCAGACATCTTCACGCCTGAAACGCTGCTTGAGTTCAGCGACGGCAAGAAGCTCCAAGTGTTCGCAAAAGCATTCGCCAAACAGCCGAAACTAATGCTACTAGCCGCGAAAACGCTGCTCGTAGGATAACACTCCCGCGCAACAACAGGCATATCAAGGCAAAAATTTGTTTTTATAGCGTCGTTGTTATTTATGGCAGATATAATAAGAATATTTATCACGTTATCAGTTTCTGCTTTTGCTGTGTTTTTCTTTTGTTGTGAACTTTAATAAACCTTTTCTGCTTCTCGTTAATTATGAAGAAAAATAAGCGCTCTAATAAGCGCGCGCTTGCATTAACTGTAGTTTTCGCTGTCGCGATAGTGCTTGCTTACTTCTTTTTTTCTCGCGCGTTGCTGTACATTCCTTCGCAGCCTCTTATTGAGTATGGGTTTTCGTTCTCCAACGTGTTGCCGGGAGTAATAACGTATTCATTCTTGCATGTGAGCCCTATGCATCTCATCGGGAACCTGCTGCTGTTCATTCCTGTGGGTTTGATTGCTGAGAAAAAGCTCCGAGCAAAAGACTTCATAGCAATTTATTTCCTGTCAGCTGGCGTTGCTGCCGTAACTTTTTCGCTGATTGTTCCTGAAACGGTTCTCGTAGGCGCGTCCGCAGCTGTTTCTGACTTAATTTCAGCGGCGTTTATGGTTGACATCAAAAAAGCGTTTGTCGCTGTAATCGCGTCGTCGCTGGTTATTATGCTTGTTTCGTCTCACGTTATGGCTGCTACGAGCGCGGAGTACGAGAAGCTCAAACAGCGCTCTGTGGGGCTGGAGCAGAAGCTCGCGGAGATAAGCAAGAACTTGACGAGGGCGATTGCTGCGAACAACACCACGGAGGTTATTTATTACTCTGAAGCCAAGAACAAAACGGCTCAAGACTATGGCAAGGTAAAGATCAGCGAGACTAATCTTGAGATTGGGCTGATCCGCGAGAAGGAGGTTAGGTCGTCGCCGTGGGTTCACCTCGCAGGCGCGCTGACGGGGTTCGCGTATTTGTTCGTTTTCAGGAGAGACGTGATATGGGAGATGCCGTCACAAGTTTTGTCGTTAAAATGCTTGCGCAGGAGTTGAACGCCGAGCTGCGCGGGAAGTTCGTTCAAAAAGTGCAGCAAGTTGGAGAGAAAACGTTTCGCATTACGTTCAGCGCTCCGAAACGCGAGTTGATTATTGAGCCCGGCCGACGGATGCATTTGACTAATTATGTGGTAAGCGTTCCTGAAAAGGCTTCACAGATAGCGATGTTCCTGAGGAAGCGCATTGGGGGAAAACGCGTCGAGCGGGTTTACCAACACGCGAACGACAGGATTGTCGTTATTGAGTTTTCGAACGGGCTTTCTTTGATTGCGGAGTTTTTTTCGCACGGGAATTTTGTGCTTGCAGATTCAGGGGGCGTTATTCTGTTCACGATGCAGAAAGAAGAATGGAAGGACAGAAAGCTCGCTAAAGGCGAGAAGTACGTGTTTCCTAAGAACTTGTCAGAGAGACCTCTGAAAGAGGATTATTCGCCGGTGACGAAAGAAGACGTTGAGAGGAAAGGAGTTAACGCGGCGCTTGATGATTATTACTCGAATGCGAGGTTGGTTAATCCTGTTGTTGAGAAGCTGAAGCGACGCCTCGCTTTGCAAGAGGAGTCGCTGCGCGAGTTCTCGCGGTTAGCCGAGGAGTCGCGCGCGAAAGGCGACGCGATTTACGCTGCTTACGCTAGGGTCAGCGAAATAATAGAATCAGGCAAGTCGCAAAGAGGTTCAGGGAAAAAAGCGAAGTTTGTTTTGCGCTTAGACTAGCATGCTTTCGTCTGCTACGATCACGTCGCTTACCGCGAAAACGGATTTGAACGGGACCATGGGCATGCTGTCGTGCTTCATGAGGTTGCGCGCTATTTTCGAGTCCGAGTTCGGCTCTATCAAGAATGCCTCGATTTTGCCGGTCCGCTCGTCCACGAGAATGTCGCTCAGCCTTCCGATTTCTTCGCCTTTGTTCGTTATGAGCCTTTTTCCACCCAGTTGTTTTGCGATCACGAACTTTTTGGACGCCATGTCTATCTCCTTTTTTACAGAATGCTGTTCTGAAAGTAATAACGATGAGTGGCTTTATAAATCTAACTATTCAAAACAAAAACGATATCTATGAATGAAAACGATTATGTCAATCTGCTTAAAAAACAGCATTATGCCGTGTTCGGTGAGCGAAGGCACTCTGCGGCGAAACCGTGTACGTGGCTAAAGAAGTCATTGAAAAACCAAGGGGTTTGCTATAAGCAGGCGTTTTACGGGATTCAGTCGCACCGCTGCCTCCAGATGACACCGAATATTTATTGCAATCAGAGGTGTGTGTTCTGTTGGCGCGTGTATGAACCAAAAGGCGACCCTGTGCCTAAAGAATGGGACGAGCCAAGAGAGTTGGCAGACGCGTCGTTCGCCGCGCAGTACAAGCTGCTTAACGGCTTCGGCGGCAACCCGGACGTAGATGAGAAGAAGCTCAGGGAAGCCATTAATCCTAACCAAGTAGCGCTTTCGCTGACTGGCGAGCCAGGGGGCTATCCTTTCTTGGATGAGCTTGTGGGGGAATACCGCAGGCGCGGCTGCTCGACGTTCGTAGTATCTAACGGGCTTTTCCCTGAAATGATTGAGAGGGTACGTCCAACACAGCTATACGTGTCACTGGACGCGCCGAACGAGGATGTTCACAAGAAAGTTAATGTTCCGTTAGTAAAGAATTCTTGGGAAAAGCTCGGCGAAACGATTTCTTTAATCCGCGATCATAAGTCGCGGACGGCGCTGCGAATAACTGTCGTGAAAGGCTATAATGACGTTTTTCCGGAACAGTATGCTAAAATAATTGAAGAAGCTTCGCCTGATTTTCTCGAGGTAAAGGGCTACATGTTCATCGGCGGTTCAAGGCAGCGATTAACAATCGCGCAGATGCCTTACCACTCTTACGTGAGGGAGTTTGCTACTAAGATTAATGAGCATCTGGGTTACGAGCTAGTTGGCGAGCAGTCGATTTCGCGCGTGATTCTTTACTCGTCCGGGAAAGAGGACGCGATGATTAAGGTGAAGTGAATGGGTTTGCTTGGCAGGATTTTTAAGAAAGAAGAAAAGAGGTTTTCTGAAAAGGAGAAATCCTCTGAAGAAGCCAAGTCCGAGAACGCGAACAGAATATGCAGTGCGTGCAATCAGCCGGGCGCTGACAAGAGCTTCGGAGGGCAGCAGTGGCACAAGAAATGCCTTAGGAAAATGCGAAAGATGGCAAAGGGGATGATATGATTTACTTGCTTTTAAGCATCAGTTTTTTTTCTGCGACTTGCCCGTTTTTCAGCTCTGCGAATATCTGGCCTTCGAAGCGGTAGAATTTTACTTTGCTGTTCAGCCAGTCAGACGGAGATAGGCCGGCTTTCCAGCAAGTCTGCCCCAAAAATGTTTCCGCGTCCCAGCCTTCTTCGACGGGCACTTGAGGAAGCAGTAGGCCGCTGAATGGTCCGTATTCCGCAATCAAACCGTGCCGTCCTATTATGACTTCTTTTTTCATGTCCTTGCGCTCTTTGGTTTTGATTTCCTCAGGGGGAGTGAGCACTGTAACTTCAACGCGCAAGTTGGCGAGGTCTTTTTCTTTTATTGAGGGAAATCGCGAGTCGTTGAAAGCGGCGGCAGCAGCAGCTCTCACGGTCGCGTCCAAGAGTCTCATCACCGGCTTTGGATAACCAACGCAGCTGCGCAGCTCTCCGTCAACGTACAGCGTTACGAATACGCCGCGGTTTTTCATCAGTGATTCGGGCACATTCCTCATTTCGAACTCTTTTTTCTTGTGCAGCGAGTTCTCGATGGAGTCCCGCGCTAGTTTAACGAGCATGCGACCTTCGTCAATGGTCAGCTTTTCCATAGGATTATTGCTCAGTTGCTTGATTTAAAGCTGCCGATTAACCGCGATTAACTATGCAGCGTTGCAAAACGGTTTTAATGAGGTCTTTAGAAGAAAAGAGCATGGACCCATTATTTCTAACGTATCTCGCGATTCCTGCTTTGATAATGAGCGCAATCACTTTTTATGATTACAGCGCAGTTAACGACTTCAACAACCCGATAAGCCCCGACGCCGAGCTGCTGAAGTACAACGACTCTTTTTACAGGACTTCTCTCGCGTCGGCGTGGATCAACGCCGAAAAGGCAAAGCGAGAAGCAGTGCATATCTCTTTTGGAATAAGCATTTCAGGCTTCAACATCTCGTTGACTTTGATCCAGGATTATTACAATAATGCGATGAGCTCGGCGCACGATGTTTTCTCGCAGCTCAAAACAAGAGTCGTCGCAGATTACATCCTGCTGGATAGGATGGGGGCGGACAACAATGCCAGCGCGGGCGTGCCGCGGCAGAAGCTGGAGAAAATCCGCGACTTGGCGGATGCTTTCGAGAGTTATGACGTACAGTCTTGCTCGCGCGACCTGAGCAACGTGTTCAACAGGGTATCGTGCGTTCAGTGGATGATGAGCCACAAGCTGGCTTCAGTTCGCGACGGCATTAAGCTTTACAACCTCATAGTTTCACTGGACAAGAGCTCTTTGCTGAACAAGTTCGAGGAAATACACAAGGAAGCCCTTGAAGCCGAGAAAATGATGAAAGAGGAATACGCTGAGCAGTCTTTCGAGTTCGAGCGCCTCAGCCTTAATGTCACTAATCTGATTTCCAAAATAAGCTATGAGAGCATAGGCCTGATAGAGCCGGAAAGCGAGAGGATAATTTCAATCAGCCGCGTCGGCGAAGTCGTTCCAAAGAAGTCAGGTCCGCTGAAGCAGCGTGTGTCGTGGCTAAAAGATGATTTCGATTTCTGCCAGCTTGACAAGAAGCATGCTGACAAGACGTTCAGTAGCAAAGAAGATGATTACTTGTTCCTTGCAACCCAGGAAACATCGTCTGTTAACTGGCGTCTGAAAAAATCAGCCGAAGAAGCGCAGAGCATAATAATCGATGCAGAAAATCTCAGGTCTTTCGCGAGGCAGAGGCTAAAAAGCCTGCTTGATGCGAGCGCGCTCGCCACTGACCCTTTGTTCATCGAGGCCAAGGAAAAATATGAGAGGGCTTTTTATGAAAAAACAGGGGACGCAATAAACGATTATGCCGAAGGAATAAAGCTCATGGATATTCTGTCGTCGAACAGTTTTGACTTTGAGGAGAGGGCGGTGTACGCTATGAAGCTCGTTTCGTCGCTTGAAAGCGCCGGCTATGACGTTTCCTTTGAAAGAGCAAGGATATGCGAGCTGAGGAGCGCGAACAATTTCGTTTCAGCCAGAAACGCTTACGCCGAGCTCGGCAGGCTGATATCTTCTCTGAAGGAAAAAATGAAGCCAATGATAGCAGTTCTAAGCGAGAAGCGCGAGAAAAGCCGCTCTATGATGAGCTCAGCAGGTGCTTTACTACAAGCGTTGCCTGACTTCAGTGCTTGGGAAAAGACGCAGTCTTTCAATGCATCATTCAGCGTGTCCATTGCGAAGGACGAGTATTCTAATTATGACGAGCTTTCGGCGCTTTACTCGCAGATAATATCTTATTACACGCGGTTGTTTTCTGAAAAGGCGTCCGAAGTCCTTTCTGAAGGTGCTGAGGTCAAACTTTTTTTCAGCAAGACCCCTGAGTGCAACAGGAAGGCCTCGGCAGACGCTGCGCTAATAATCACCAATACACTTCCTATTCTGGTTGAGAGCGCGGCTGTCGAGGAAAAATTTCTTAACGAAACGCTTACAGCTGTTGTTTCGATGCTCGAGCCGAACAAGAAGATGCTCTTTTCGAAGAAAATTGAGCTGACGCCGCTCGTCTGTTCAGCCCAACAGAATCAAGATATTGAAGGCATTTTCGCGGCTAAAATAAGCGTGCAGCCTGTATTAAATCTTTCAGAAGCTTTTGTTGTTTTCAGCATTCCGCAGAATATAGTGGTACTTTCAGTTTTTCCACCCTCGGAATTCAATGGTACGCATTACTTGGCGAGGGACTTGAAAGACCCCCAGGAGATTATAATCCAGTATAGGATATCAGAGGACTTAATGCAGCCACAGCCGGTAAATATATCTAATGCTTCGCTTGCGGACGAAGAGATAGCGGTGAATTTTTCTAATGAGGTGGAAAGCATTTGCTTTTTCGTCAACTGTTCTTTGCTCAGGCAGAAG
>JAVYMF010000026.1:0-2967 GCA_038736665.1 archaeon
ATTTCAGACGTCCAAATAGAAATTCTTGAAGAGCTCCAGGAAGGGCCGCTGTCATTGCTGGAGCTTGCGGAGAGGATTGACTGCGATGAAAGCATGCTTTATTATTATTTGCATGGCAAGAACTCGCTTAAGGGCCTCGTTGACCTGGGCTTAGTGAAGGACGGCGAGCAAATAGAGCTGACTGAAATCGGGCGCGCCGTCGCATCATCCTAGTTTTTTTCCTTAATCAATTTCAAAAAATCTTTTTTCGTGGAAACGCTGCGCAGTTCGTTTTCGCTTATCGTCGGCACGCAGGCGCTTTTTTCATCGCTTACCACCACGAAGAACGACTTGAAAAAATCGCTGAATTCCTCGGCTTTTTCAGACCGCCGGATGTCCGTTTTCAGCACGACTCGGTTCTTCTCGTCCTTCGCCAGCAGGTCGAAATCCATTTTGTTGAAGCAAGATACGTCGAAGTCCATCAGCATCAGGCGGCGGCCCAGCCCGCGCGGTTTTTCTCCAGGGAACGCGAACTTCTCGAAAGGCTTCTTGGCGCGTATTAGGTTGGCGTTCAAGAATGACTCAATGCGTTTTGCGATTTCGTACTTGGCGCGTATTCTGTCGTGCTCGTACAAGTAAATGCTTTCTTTTGTCAGGTTGACTTCGCTCGCCAGCCTTTCAGCGCTCACGCGCTTTTTCTCACGCGCTTTCCTCAGCGCTTCCCCGTCTATTTCCGCTATCACTCGGCCTTTTGATGAAATTTTCTCAGGGTACTCTCCCATCATAACAGCCTGCATCGATCCGAGCGTGATTGCAGGTATTCCGTGCCTGTCGTAAATTATATTATTAGCAAGAGGTTCAGCTTTGCTTTTTTCCCCTATGATGAGCGGCGACGCGTTCAAGGACGCAGATAGTTTTTTTAGTTCGTTCGCGCATTCTTCGCGGAACCCGTCGATGTTCTCCAGGACCTTGACAAGCAATGTAAGATCCTTGCGCTGCGCTGCTATGTCAAAGCATGAATGCAAGTAGATTAAAACGTTGAACCCGTACTCTTCAAGAGTACTTATTGTTCCTCTTATTGCTTCAGAACGCATGCTTATATACTCTGTTTTTCAGTTAATATATGTGTTTTTATGCCGAGGCTTTCCAAAAGAAAGTTAGTATTCGCTAGTGATTCTGAAATAAATTATCACCTTGTTAAAAAAGGGGCTGTTAAAGACAAAAAAACTCTTGAGGATTACCTTGAAAACATAAACAAAAGAAGGGAAGCAATAGGCAAGCCGCCCATTTACCCATCAGGAAGCATGTCCTTGCTTAACAAGAAGCTTTTCGTTCCAACGCCCACCCAGGCCAAAATCATAAATTTTATGGCTAACAGAGTCGCTAAAAAAGGAAAGTTCAAGTCATTATTAGAGCTTTGGAATGAAATGGGCGGCAGAACCTACTCCTCCCTCAGCGAGCATATCACAGAACTTGGGAAAAAAGGCTTTCCTGTTGACGAGTTTTTCGAAAAGAAGAAAAGAAAAGTTATTTGACTTTTTTCTCGCCTTTCTTCGGGCGCAGCTGTGACGAGCCGCATTTCCTGCATTTCTCAGCGTTCCACGCGTTCTTGGACTTGCATTTGCGGCATATCTTTTTCAACAGCTTTCTGGCTTTCATTTCCGGAAAAATAGCCATTCAAAACCACCGTTCCATTATGTTTAAAAACCAATGACTACATATTTTTACGAGTACTTGTATATAAACTCTTTCAAAGCTCCGATCTTCTAGTTCGGTTAAGGATCCGGGCCTTTCAAAATCAGAACCTTCGGTTCCGATACCTCCATTTTGAGGCATCATGATTGGAGAGAGCCTGTAACCTGGGTTCAAATCCCAGTCGGAGCATTGAGCTTCTTTCTTTCGCGGAAAGAAAGTAGTTCGAAATCAAAGAAAGCCGCTCTGGTGAACGCAGCGAAGAATCACCAGTGCGCGCAATCCAACAGTGCACTGTTGGAGAGGAGCATTTATATTGATTACTAGCATAAAATAAACAGCAAAGGTGAAAAATTGAAGTCGAAGCCGCGCGCTTGGAAGAAAAAAGGCAGAATGCGCTGGAAATGGAAGAAAAAGCGCCTGCGAAGAGAGAAAAGAAAGAGGAAAAGACGAGCAGGCAAGCTATAAGCGTGGCTCTCTTTTTTTAAAGCAAAGACGTTATAATTAGCGGTAGCGCAGGGGTGTCGGAGCCCGGACAACGAGTCAGGCTTAGGCGCGTTCATTCGCTTACGCGAAGAAACCTGATGGCTTAGTGCCCACATGCGTTCAAATCGCATCCCCTGCACTCAGTTTTTTTGCTTGTTGGCAAAAAACTTGGGAAAAAGAGATGTTTTTAATGTAACTATGCACTCTTTTTTTAAGAGCTAACACCGAGCTCTTTCGAGAACTTATACACCCAAAGTAGGAACAGCATCACTAGCCACATCGCGATGAAAACAATGTTTACTGACTCTTCTGGGAACGCCGTGTTCAAGGCGAACTGTATGCCGTTGTAAAGCACGTACACGAGTATTATCACAATGAAAAACAATGGAAAGCGCTTCCAAGCGGGCACTTTTTTGCCGCGCCCCAAGAGCGTCGTCACGGTCGTTCCTGTCGCGCCGAACATCATCGGCTCGACGTACCAGAATATAAGGAAAAGAATGCTGACGTTGATCATTTCTTTTATGTATGCCTTGAAATACACAGACATCGCTACCAGCACGACGATGAATAACAACCAAATGAAAGCGTACGTGTCCTGCTTGAGCTCCTCGACTTTTTCCTTCGCAATTTTCTTAGGGTGTATTTCAATCGGCTTCTCTTCTTCCGCTTTTTCCTTCAGCTTTCTTTTCGCCATAACGTAATTATCACAGCGCCCTTTTTAAACCTTGTTCTGTTTTCTTTTTTCAAGTAAGAAAAAAGAGATTGCGGGCCTAGTAAACTATCGGCCCGTAGTATCCATCGCCCTCGTAC
>JAVYMF010000026.1:2977-8622 GCA_038736665.1 archaeon
AGGCTGACGCTCGTTATTTCGCTCATGTCAATGAGTGAGTTTGCCTTCACTGTTTTCTCAGACACCGTGTACAGCACGTCGTCCATCCACAGCGAGCGTTTTATGCTGTAAGGGCCGTTCTGGTAATAGTACCCGCTTTTCTCGAAAGAGCTTTCGTCTTCCGCGTGCGTTATCCTTGCACGCAGCGTGAGCCCCGTGTCCAAGCTGATGTGGTAAACGTACGCTCCGTCGAAAGTGTACTCTCCCATCTCGCTTTTGTTCTGGCCTTCTTTGAGCTCGGCGAGGGTTATCGGCACTACAAGAAGGCCTTTTTGCCTGTCGAACAAGAAAGCCTTGTGGTCACTTGTGGCGAGGCTTTCTGTTCCGCGGTCGCCGATGACTTCCTTGCTCATTTCCACTGGGTTCGCGACGTCGCTGACGTCAAACAATGATATTTTCACGCCCTGGATTGCAGTGTAATACACCGCCCCCTCAGTGTGAACTTTATCGGCGTCTATGCTCTCGTCGACTTCCTTGCCTATACCGATAAGGTGGGTCTCGTCGTACGGGTGCAGGTAATCGGAATAACCCGGTATTTTCAGCTTTCCGAGGATGCTCGGGTTCGCCGGGTCGCTTAAATCAATTACGAATAACGGGTCGACGTGCCTGAACGTTACCAAGTACGCGCGGTCGCCCATGAAGCGCGCTGAATAAATACTTTCCCCTGGCGCTATTTTTTCTATTTTGCCGACTATGCCAAGGTTCTCGTCCAGAACGTAAATGTTGTTCGTAGAAGTGTCAACGTTGTCGAAGTATCCCCTGATTGTGGTGGCTATCCTGAAATGCCCTTCATACTCGTCCATGGAAAACTGGTTCAATACGCTTCCGGGAACGCTGCCTTCGGCTTGAAACTCGACGTTCATACCTTCTATTTTCAGTTTTTTGAGGATGGTTTCTTCCTGGCCGATGGGAGCTAGCTCGCTGATTACAGGCACCCTCGGCGTTGCGCTGTATTTCATTGAAGTCAGGTAAATGTTGTTAGCTGAAACGTACATGTCCTGCGAGTTGCCGGTCAGGAAAACGCTTTCAGAAGTTTCTTCCGTAGCGAGGTTAACCGCCATCACTGTTGTAAGCAAGTACGACGAGTCGATGATGTCGCCGAAGTACTGAACTTCCTCGCATCCAGCAACGGGTTTCGTTGTTCCGTCTTCGGTTACGTTCGGCATCGTTACGTTCTCGTAAACGTAGCTGTTCACAATAACGTAAACATGATCCCCTATCATTCTCGAGTTGAAATAAGAGCCGTCTATGGCGATGTCCTTCGAAAGAGATGGATTGGCTCTGTCGCTGACGTCGTAAATCTTGACGAAAGTCGTTTCCTGCGAGTAGTAAGGCTTGTAATAGAATTCCATTGCAGGGGCTTCGTATTGCTTGTATTTGTTGCCGAATACGACAAGCTTGTCCGAGTTGACGAACATTTCAATGACGCGCTCTTCTGACGAGAAACTTATTTCTGAGACGACTCCTGCGTTTTCAGGGGGGTAAGCGTTAAGTATCGCTATCTTGTTTCCGGTAACTGTGTAAATGTATTTCCCGTCGTTCTTCACGATGTCTGCTTCGTCCACTCCTGCGACTTGAATGTTCGTTGTCGAATAATCAGATGCTCCGCTTTCAGCGGCAGCAGTCGCTTCTATCGCCCCCTTGATGGTAGGCAAGCCGTAGTAAAATCCGCTTGACCGAGCTTTTTCTGAGTTTGTTTTTATGAACGAGCTCATGGCGCTGCATGAAGCGAACGTTTTAGCGCTCGGGCCGTTCATTTTTTCGCTTGAATAATACGCGCTGTACGCTATGAAAGCCAAAGCGAGCGCGAAAGCGAGAATCACCGTGATTTTCAAACTCGTTGATTTCTTCAACATAATCACCCGGTTAGAACTTCTCGTCCGGTTTATAAATAAGTGAGTTTTTCGTAAGGCGGGCGCCTAACGAGAATTCGTCGCTTTTTTATATTCAAGGTGATTAATCAACGCCATGGACGAATGCATTTTCTGCAGGATAGCGAAGCATGACGTTCCGGCAGACGTCATTTACGAAGACGAGGACCACATCGCGTTCCTGGACATCAGGCCATCCATGGAAGGCCAGTCGCTCGTTATTCCCAAGAAGCATTTTGAAAACTACGTTTTCGACATGAAAGACAAGGATTATGCTTCCCTGCTGAAAGCGACGAAGAAGGTCGCGAAAAAAATAGACAAGGCCATAAAACCAAAACGTACTTGCCTCGTTATCGAGGGCTTTGACGTGCCGCACGTGCACGTGAAGCTTTATCCTGTTGTTGAGGGTTACTTGAAATTGTTCCCGACGAACGCTGAAAAGCCCGAACGCCTGAAGGCCTTGGCTGAGAGGATAAGGAGCGCGTGAAGAAAATGGTCGAAAAAGAAAAGCCGGTCATTCACGAGGACGAGAACATAAACAAGATTTCCCTGAAAGAGTTCAGCTTTTCGCCTGAAGTGCTTAACGAGCTGTACGACGCGATAACTCAGACTAAGGAAATAATCGGGACTTATTATGATTCTTCGTCGCGTTTTCCGTCAAGCATGCGCGACGAAATAGGCGGCCTGATGATAGAGTCAGACCTGCTTCTCCTGGCTTTCAACGAATTGTACGTGACTGCGAGCGAGATGATCGAGAAGCTGAAGAAAAAAAAGCTGCTCAGGCAGAGGGTCGCGGTGAGCAGGAAAGAAAACGAGAAGTTCCTACAGCAGCTTGAGTTCCTGAAAGTCAGGGTCAAGAAGCTCATTCGCGACACCGAAGATTACGTGCGCAAAGTTAAGGACTATCACAGGATTCAGCCGCTTCCGTTGTGAGGTGCTTTTCATGGGTTCTGAGATGGACGAAAAAGTGGAGAAACTGTGCATCAAGGAGTTCGGTTACTCCCCCAAGTACGCTTTCGACATGGCAGACGATTTTGAGAGAGTAAAGGAAACTGTTGAGAATTACGTCGAGATGGCAGGAGCGCTTAACGAGAACTGCCGAAGGAAAATAACGAAGATATCATTCAAGTCTAACCGGTTGAACATAATGCTCGCGCGGCTGATTCTAGTCACTGACCAGCTTGCGGCGTCGGCTAAGGAATCGATAGCGCTCAAAAAGCCGGTTAAAAAGCACCACGTTAAAGTGAAAGAAGCGCAGGAACTGATCCGCGGCGTTGAAAAGCATTTCGAGTCGCTGCTGCGCGACCTGGAAGACTACGTGAGCGACGTCGAGAAATCGTATTAAATACTCCAAAGCACAAAACTCTTTTGCAACGGGCTTATAGATGCCCATTCCGGTAGGTGACCAGGAGGCTGCGCTCGCTTCGCTCGGCAGCCTGGAAACGATAACGGGCTCATAGATCAGCGGTAGATCGCTCGCTTCGCAAGGTTTTTCTCGGGAAGAAGAACCCGGAAAATAGCTCGGGAATGCGAGAGGCCGGGGGTTCAAATCCCCCTGAGTCCATTCCAACAGTGCACTGTTGGATTGCGCGCACTGGTGACGCGACTGTTTGAAAATATAAAACACCGACACCAGTCCTTAAATAGTGAAAAAACCGACTTCTCAAAAATGAGTTTTGACGATATACATAAGAAGGTGTACCAGATTGAAAGGGCACTTGAAAGAATGAAAACAGATACCAAGATTAGCCCTCAAAACAAGACCTTTATAGAGAATTTCTATAACCACTGCGTTGCATCTAGGCTAAGCCATGGAAGAGTTCTTTCCCACCTTGAACTTATCAAGAAAATGGCTATATTTTTAGGCAAGGATTTTGACCAAGCAACTGCAGACGATATTGAGAAATTTAATTTTTGGCACTTCAATACTCTGGTAGACCTTAAGCCTGAGAATGGGCTGTACATACATAGTTTATCTGAACCATTCAATGAAGAAATGGAGATGTCTCACGACAGAATGATGAACTGGTTGAATCATTTTAAGATGAATTATTTTCAGTCGCATTGCTCAGGTCATATAAATGGTCCTGATGAAGGAGATTGGCGTCAAAAGAAAGAAAAGGAAGAAGTTTCCAAGATTCAATAAGTTCTATTATACCTTTTACCTAATAGGTAAATTTATAAAGTAAATACTTTTATTCTTTAAATATGGGGAAATTGGTTAATCTAACAGGTCATAAATGCGAAAAGTGTGGCCACGAATGGCTACCAAGAACAAAAAATTATGTCCCAAAAGTTTGTCCTAAATGCAAAAATCCAAACTGGGACAAGCCCAATCATAAGAGGTAGATAAAAATGCTTGACATAAAAACATTAGAGTCTTGGCTGTGGGAATGTGCCTGTAAAATAAGAGGAGAAATTGATGCTCCAAAATATAAGGATTATATTCTGCCTTTGATATTCTTGAAAAGATTATCTGATGTTTTTGATGATGAAATTGCTAAACTATCCGAAGAATACGGAGATATTGAAACAACTCAGGAACTTGTTGAGAGAGACCACAAATTAGTCTGGTTTTATCTCCCAAAACAAGCAAGATGGTCGCACATAATTAAACAAAGCACAAGAATAGGAGAAATCCTTACAGATGCTGTTCGTTCTGTGGCAAGAGAACACCCTGAACTGCAAGGAGTAATTGACTTTGTTGATTTTAACGCAACTGCTTCTGGTCAAAGAATTGTAAGCGATGACAAACTGAAGTTATTAATAGACACTTTGAATAAGCACAGGCTTGGCTTAAAAGATGTTGTGCCAGACATTCTCGGACAAGCATATGAATACTTATTGAGGAAATTCGCAGAAGGCTCTGGCCAGAGTGCTGGAGAGTTCTATACACCAAAAGAAGTTGCTATCTTAATGGCTTTAATTGTTGACCCAGAAAAAGGCGAGGAAGTTTATGACCCTTGCCTTGGCTCTGGAGGTTTGTTAATCAAATGCTATTTGAGATTTAAAGAAAAGTATGGCGAAGAAACAACAATCAAACCTTTAAAGTTCTATGGCCAAGAGTTCCTTCATACTACCTATGCAATGGCAAAAATGAACGCTTTTATTCACAGAATGGAAGCAGAAATCTCACTTGGAGACACAATGAACAGGCCTGCATTCTTAACACCACAAGGAGGATTAAAACATTTTGATATTGTCTTGGCAAATCCAATGTGGAATCAAGACTTTCCACAAAGTGTTTACGAAAACGACACTTACGGAAGGTTTAACTTTGGATATCCGCCTTCAAGCAGTGCAGACTGGGGCTGGATACAACATATGTTTGCCTCACTGAATGATGAAGGAAGAATGGCTGTTGTATTAGATACTGGAGCAGTTTCTCGTGGCTCTGGAAACGAAGGCTCAAGCAGAGAAAGAGACATAAGAAAAGCATTTGTTGAAAAAGACTTCATTGAAGTAGTCATACTATTGCCTGAAAACCTGTTTTATAACACAACATCAGCAGGAATAATCCTTGTAATTAACAAGAACAAGAAACACAAAGGAGAAGTTCTATTGGTGAATGCCTCAAAACTGTTTGAGAAAGGCAGACCAAAAAACTTCCTTCCAGAACAACATATCAAAACAATCGCAGAAGTTTATTCTAAATGGAAAGAGGAGAAAGGCATAAGCAAGATTGTAAAAAAAGAAGAAATAGCAAAGAATGACTATAACCTTTCACCATCAAGA
>JAVYMF010000027.1:0-7577 GCA_038736665.1 archaeon
TCACAATATGTATGGCAAGGGCAAGAATGGCGTGCTGCTCGTGAAAGGCAAGAAAATCCCTGAAAAAATATTGCAGGGCAGGACCGAAACAACTCCTCTTCTCTTGAAAAACTTGGAAAAATTAGAGGAAGCGCAGGGAGACGAGCTCGGTCTCGACATGTACAGCGACTTCTAAAGTTCTTCAATTATCTTTTTTTCTTTCAAAAAATCGAGTCTTTGTTTCAGCAGTTCTTTCGACTGCTCAGCGCTCATAAACTCTTTTTTCAACAAGAAATCGATGAAGTTCGCCTTCAAAGCAGAAGGGTTGTTGACTTTAAACACTCCGCTTCTCTCGATTTCATTAACCATTTCAGAGGCATTCGCCGAAGCCCTCACCCTCCGAAGAACTTCAGCGTCCGCAAGCCTATCAGCAGCTCTATCGCTTTTAATCCTCTTTTCTTCTTCCTGCACTTTCTTCAGCTTTTCAATAAGCGAAGGGCTTATGTTCACAAATTCACCCTTAAAACGCTTTCATCAAACGAAAATTTTTTTTCTCTTACCATGTTCCGCCACGCGTCGCTCAGCCGGCGCGCCGCGCCCGAGAACTCGCTGTTGACATAATAGCGCATGTTCCTGCGGTCGATTATGCCCAGGTTCCGCAGTCTCACGAACGTTTTCTGCATCGTTGCTCGTGAGATGTGCTTCTCAGCGCAGATTTTCGTCAGCTCGTACCCGTCCAGGCCGTCCTCGCGCTTTCCGGATTCGGCTATAAGCCAAGCTGCAGCTATCCTGTATTTGTCTTGCTGAGGGTACAGCACGCGCAGGAAGTCGTCCAGCCCCATCGACGTTGTGATTTTCTGGTGATGAAAGTCCATAACAGCCACGTTTTACTTTTTAGTGCAACGAGCATTTGGCCACCAGCACTTAATTATACTAATTAGTAAAGGTATATAAACCTGTATCTGGACTGCTTGAAAACGCGCTTATGAACACCGTAAAAAAGTAACTTTTTTCTCAAAGGCAGGACGCAGCCGGCAGAATTTACTAATAAGTAAAATTATCCGAAGAATTGAACCCTGTGCCAGTGGCTGTACAGCATCAGTGCCATGAACCCAGCTATGAACAGCAGGAAAAACATGGGCACGAGAAACCCGCCGACGTTCTGCAGACCAAGCGCGCGGTCTACGTAAGACAACCCCGACGACTGCACTGAGTAATAAAGCTCGCCGTACTTTACCGCCTGCCCGCTTTCTTTAATGCTCATTTCATCTCCCGACGGGATGAATTGAATGCTTCCCTGGTCGTATATGTTCACGGGCTGCGGTTCTTTAAGTATTTGATAGCGCGGAATCATTAATGAAAACGCAGCAAAGAAAAATAGCAACAGCATAATGGTGAATATGGGCTTCACAGCTTCCGAGGAGCGCTTTGTCACCCGCAAGGGATGCTCGCTCCACTCCTTTTTGCTGAAGCGTCGCCTTTTCAGCTGCTCGCTCGTCATTTCAAGCACTACAGAGCCCCGGTATCCGCAGCGTGGGCAGTAATATTTCTCAGGGATTCCGATGCCAACAAGCGATCCTGATTCTTCTCTTAGCGACGCATATTCGATGTAAGGGCTGCCGCAGTTTGGGCAAACAATTTTTTCCTTTATCTGCCTGGCACTCATTCAACCACTCTCAGAAACGTTTCGTACATTGATTCACCGTCAGCTTTATCATACCTGTCTGAATGCATCTGCACTTTTATTCCTATCGGATAATTTCCCGGCTTTATTGTCGTCTTCCCGTAAATCATTATCGGAATAACTTTCTCTGCTCCTGGTTTTATCGCCGCGATGCGCCTCCGTGTGTCGCGATCCAGACCGATACGGTCGAAACCCAGGCTGTAAGGCACTTTTACAAAAACAGTAGCAGCAACCGTATTTTCACCAGCATTTTTCACGCAGACATTCAGGAAAACGGGCTCTGTGCTTCCAGCCACCATCCGTATAGGCGAGAATGAAGTGCTTACTTTAAGCATACAATACATTACGGCATATCGGTTTTTAAATCTCGCGGGTCGGGGCGTTTTGCCGACGTCAAGCCCCGACTAATATACTATTTTATAGTTTTTAGTTAATATTTTTATAAATATAAATTATATCTTATTTACATATATTTATTAATTAAGCATTATAGTATATAGTTAATATTTTTAAAAATTTCTGAAAATTTTCTGCAAAATTTTTTCTCTCACAAAAAGCGTTCCTACTTATTTATTGCACACCAGTATTTTATACTTACTGATTTAGAATAAAACCATGAGAGTCCGCATTAGAAAGCCCCCAAAGCCAATGAAGCTTGTCCGCGACAAAACAGGAGCTTATTCGCTGAGGGAGACTGTGAAAAAGATGAAAATCAGTGACGCTATTAAAAAAACAGCTGATCTGAGGCGCTCGCTTGGCTTGACAGAGAGGGGCAAGAAAACACTCTCTTTCTTAACTGAAAAGCTTGATAAAGAATACAAGAGACTTGAAGAAGAACTTAAAAAAAGCGTGCGTCCTGCGGTGGAGCATGAGTACGCGGGTAGAAGAAAACCTGAAGAACACACAAAAGAAGAACAGCTTTTAATGAACATCTGCTGGGCGCTCGGGCGTGAAGTGCCAGCGTTCGTGCTTACGAACCGCGAAATGGTAGACGAAATCAGGTTCATGGAGATAAATCCGCAAAAGTTTTCAAGAGAGCAGATTGAAAAGAGGAAAGAAGAGTTCGCGGCAGAAAACCGCCGCAGGATTCTTTACATGAAGGAGTTGCAGGCAGGAGTTCGCAAGCAGAAGCCAATGTTTTAGGAGCCGTGTTGATGCGTTCAAGGAAAAAAAATCGCACCGGCGGCAAAACAAGCTAGATCAGTTTCCAGCATCACGCCGAAAGAAGCAGGCGGGTTTTTGACGTATAGGAAAGCAAAAGAGCAGCTCAAGTATGAGAGGGATGAAGCGTGGATGAGGCGCTACGGCGCGAGTGCCACGGAATAACTCGCAAACATTCTTTTTGGGCTCTGCGCATTGAAGTCGGATGCTATTGAGCAAAAAAAGAGAAGTGGCATGATAAGCACAAAGACAGCTGAAGAAGTGCGTTTTCTGAGCGAGCTTGCAGGCATCCCTTTCAATGTTAATTTTATGACACTGCATGAATTAAGAAAGGAAATCGGAGAAAAGAAACTCGACCCATACAGGAAAAAAGCCTTTGAAAAAGAGACAGAAAGAAGGGAGTCCGTCATCTAATGTCTGAGCTTGTGCTCAAGTAGCTGCTCGTGAAATGCGTTGAGCACGCGACGCGCAGCGTCCTGCTTCTGCTTCAGGCCGGGCACGACGCTGTTCGGGTACACGAACTGCGAGAACTCGTAATATAGGTCTTCAAGGTTGCTTTCCATTTCTTTTGCTTTCTCGTATTCCCCTTCGGCGAGCAGCTCCAGGCCAACGCGCTTCAGCTCACCTATCGCGTCGCCCAGGCCGAGCAAGTAATACTTTGCAGGCACGTCTATGACAGGCAGCTGTTTTTTCTGCAGGTAAGACAAGAAGATTTTCAGCTCGGAATATTCTTGGTAAGATTCTCCCAGAACTGAGTTGACTGTTTCTGGGTATTTTTCGAGCGTTTTCTCGACGTGTTTTATTGTTTTTTCTATTTCTTTTATTTTTTCATCTGCTTCACTGAATTTTTTCTTCTGGATGTCGCGGATAGCCTGCGCGCATAAGGGGACGATTTTTCTCTGCACCTTGAAAGCTTCTTCACGCGCGGAAACCATTTCATCAAGTTCTTTGACAACGTTTTTCATCATCTTAATCCTCTCTACTCCTTGCTTGCAACCA
Source organism: archaeon (assembly GCA_038736665.1). Taxonomy (GTDB): domain Archaea; phylum B1Sed10-29; class B1Sed10-29; order B1Sed10-29; family JAJRYS01; genus JAVYMF01. The sequence goes on from JAVYMF010000027.1 coordinate 3,824, forward strand.
GTTGCTCCCACGAATAGCATACTTCTTTTTCATTTTCGTTCATTATTTTACCGCACAAGGACGTGTTTTTTGTCTTCGCAACTAACAGGTAGAAGCAGCCGATCCTATCGTTATCGTTTTTGATTAAGTTGCACACTTCCCCGTTAATTACGCTTGATTGGTTCGCGTTCTTAATGGCCACGTAAGTTATGCACGTGCTCTGCAATTTTCCTGTTTTTTGGCTGCAAACAGCCAACTGCTCGCTGAAGCTCTTGCCTTTAAGCTCATTAATAGTGTCAATTTCCGGCTTGACGAATAAAAGGTAAAAAGTAAGAAAACACGCGGCAAGGCAGATGACGGCCAGAGCAAGGACTAATGCGATAACATTAAGGTCGCTCATCTTGTCTTTTTTCTTCATTTGAATCGCCTTTTTTTCTTTACGTGGTAATATTTCTTGCCTTTAATCCCTGTTATTTCCTCTATTTCATGCTCTATGGTGCGCATTTTGTGGGGTATATACCCGAGGTTTATGAAAGCGAAAATCGCGGCGGCAGCGTTCAGCGCGACGAACACCAGGTCACCCGTCTGAAGAGCGTATACAGTCAGCAGGAACGCGCCGAGGAAAAACAAAAGCTCGAACCACAGGTTCATGTCGCTTTTCTTCTTAATGACGGCTTTTATTGTAGGAGGCAGCCATGCCGCTATCAGCATGAATGCCCCGAGAATACCGACGAATTCCATGCTTATATTCATGAAAAAAGACAATATAAACCAATGCAAGGCTCTTTTTCGTTGCTGGACAAGCGTATTCAGAACGCTCTGCGAGAGCGCGGTTTCAGCGCGACACCAATCCAGGAAAAAGCGATACCCCAGATAATCGCCGGCGGCAATGTACTGCTTATCTCGCCGACAGGCGTCGGAAAAACCGAAGCGGCGCTTCTACCAGTTCTGCATAATTTCTTGAAAGAACCGTCACCAGGAATCGGCGTCATCTACATTACTCCGTTGCGGGCGCTGAACAGGGACATGATTGAGCGCATGAAATACTGGGCCGCGAAGACAGGCGTGACATGCGGCGTCAGGCACGGCGACACTCCTCAAAGCGAGCGCTCCAGGCAATTGCGCAACCCGCCGCAGATACTCGTGACAACGCCGGAGACAATCAACCTTTTATTATGCGCGCCTAAGATGAGCGCGCACTTGGAAAACGTGCGCTACGTCGTCATCGACGAAGTGCACGAGCTCGCCGAATCCAAGAGAGGAGCACAGCTGGCACTGGCGCTTGAGAGGCTGCGCGCGAAGTCAGGAGAGTTCCAGTCAGTAGGCCTTTCAGCCACAGTTGGAAATGCTCCTCTTGTCGCCGATTTTTTTAGGTTGGACAGCGCCATAGAAGCAGGCATGGAGAGAAAAATGGAGCTTAGCGTCGAGCTGCCAAAGTACTCGAAAACCGACGTTGAACTGTCAAACCTCCTGCACTCAAGCCCGGACGTTGTCGCTCGACTGCGTCGCCTGAAAGAACTGATAGAGCGCCACCGCTCTGTCCTGATGTTCGTGAACACGCGCTCGACAGCAGAAATGCTTTCTTCGCGCTTCGAAGCATGGGAGGGGGAGAACAAAGTAAGCGTGCATCACTCCTCTCTTTCAAAAGACGTGCGCGTGGTAGCCGAGAAGAGCTTCAAAAACGGGTCAGTCAAGGGACTGATAGCCACATCGTCGTTAGAACTAGGGATAGACATAGGCCTGATCGACTTGGTGGTCCAGTATTCTTCCCCGCGCCAAGCAAACCGCTTGATTCAGCGCGTTGGGAGAAGCGGCCATGACATAGCCAGATTCCCGCGCGGCATCATCATCGCTAACGACGCCGAGGACGCTTTGGAATCAGCGGTCATCGCGAAGAACGCAAGCGAGCGAGTCCTAGAAGAGCCGAAGTTTTTCGAAAAGCCATTAGATGTTTTAGCGCACCAGCTGGCAGGCATAGCGCTCGAGAGGGGGTCGTGCGACAAGCTGAGCGTTTTCGGGCTTGTGAGAAAAGCATACCCTTACCGCAACCTTGAGCTGCACGAGTTCGAAGCCGTGCTGCGGCAGCTGTCCGGGGAGGGGATAATCTGGTTTGAAGGCGAAGCGTTCGGCAAGCGCAGGAAAACGCGCTTGTATTACTACTTCGGGGTGTCCATGATTCCAGACGAGGCGCGGTATTTTGTCAAGGATGTCGCTTCTGACAAGAACGTCGGCATGCTTGACGAGTCGTTCGTCGTTAACAACCTTAATCCAGGCTCTCTTTTCATAACTCGCGGCAAGCCCTGGCGCGTCGCAGATATAACAGAGCGTGAGGTTCTTGTGGAACCGGCTTACGATATTTCTGGCGCGATACCCGCGTGGGAAGGGGAGAACATTCCTGTTTCTTTTGAGTCAGCTCAAGAAGTTGGTCGCCTGATGCGCTCAATCGCTTCAGACCGCGCTGACCTTTCGCGGTTTTTCCTGAACAGCGATGCTGCTGATGCCGTCGAGAAGCACGTAAAAGACCAGAAGAGCTTTTTCATTCCGTCGGACGACGCTGTCTTCATTGAGTCGTTAGGCAATTTCGTAATCGTTTACGCTTGCTTCGGCTCGAAAACAAACGAAACTCTAGGGAAACTCTTGTCAGTGCTCATGTCTTCTTACTTAGGCGAGACCGTGGCTATGAAATCAGACCCTTACCGTATCATTTTTGAGTTCTCAGGGGGTCCGCATCCTGACTTGGTGGAAAAGTTCATCCGCGAAACAGATGCTTCCCAAGTGCGCGGCGTTCTTGAGCAGTCTCTTTTGCGCACACATTTGTTCCGCTCGAAATTCATGCACGTCGCGAAGAGGTTCGGCTTGTTCGAGCGGTCGCGCGACTATAAAGGGGTTTCGATTTCCCGTGTGGTTGAAGCTGTCATCGACTCGCCTGTGTACTCTGAGGTTCTCAATGAGATTTTCACTGAAAAGCTGGATGTTGAAAAAGCGAAGCTTGTGCTTTCAAAGGTCAAGTCAGGAAAAATAAAAATTACGGAATACAAAGGAGAGGCATCGCCGTTCGCCAAGCACGTGATGTCGCGCGTTGTCCGTTTGCCGGAACTAGTACTTCCGCAGCGTCCGGAATCGGAGATAATTGATATAATGGTGCAGCAGGCCAACGCCAGAACGGCGAAACTGTTCTGCACGTACTGCAGCAGTATGTTCTACTCTAAAATCGAGGACCTGCCTGAAAAAATAAAGTGCGCTTCATGCGGGTCCCCGATGGTCGCGTTCGTGAAGGGAAAAGAAGACGCCAAGGGGCTTTTCTCGAAAAAGAAATTGTCTCCGGAAGAAAAGGGGAAAAAACAAGAGCTTGAAAGGTCAGCCGCGCTTGTTTCAGCTTACGGCAAAAGGGCGGTTATCGCATTGTCGGGGAGAGGCATCGGCGCTGAGACGGCGGCGCGCGTACTCGGGATGCGCAGAAGGACCGAGCGCGAAATGTTCAAGGATATGCTCGAAGCGCAGAAAGCATTCTTAAAAACAAAGAGGTACTGGAAGTAGTATTATGCACTGGGCTTTGGGCTTTTTGGCTGCATTCTTAGCAGGTTTCTTCGCAGGATACTCATATCGTTCTTACAAGCTCCGTCGCCAGCTTATGAGCAAAAAAGAGTACGAAGAGCTGCTTTCAGGATATGGTCTTCTAAAGAAGCCGTTTGCTATGAACTGGTTTTTTGAAATAACCCTAAAAGCAATAATAGTGGCGTATGTCGCGGCAATGGTTTATTTTTCAGTTTTTGAA
>JAVYMF010000028.1:0-7290 GCA_038736665.1 archaeon
GACGGACTCGACGATGACGGGATGCCAGTGTCATCAATAATAGGCGCGCAGGTTTACGACAACCAACACAGCGGAGCAGAAATACAGCACTCCCAAATAAAAATGAAGAACTCGGACTTCACGAACAATGGAATAGTGTACGCAATTTATACAATAGGTTCAAAGCTTTATCTTGAGAATGGCAATTTAATCAACAACGAAGGGTACGGATTGTACGAGGAACCGATGGGCTCGCCAGGAGGGCCGAACCCTAACCCGTTCTCGGTATACTGGCGCTTGACCGAGGATACTTACTGCACAAACAACCATGTCAAAATAGCTTCAGGAGCAATCACTCCCGCAGGAGGAAAACTCATTGCAGAGAACTGCACAGTAAACGTCGGCGGTAACATCGTTAACTTCTCATCAGGGCAAGTGGGAATCTACTTTGAAAAAGTCGACGAAACAGTAGGGGGAACGTTCGGCAGCCCTGATTACGGAATAACAGGACAGATTTACACGGAAAGCGGCTCGTACGTAGGAAACTTAGTAGTAGAGTTCTATGAAAACAACCCGACAAACTCATCAGGTTACTACCTCAAGGAGCTCGGCATGTGGGTCGACGCGAAATTCGACCCTGAACCGACGGACCTATCCTCATGGATACTGAAGCTGTACTACACAGACAAGGCCCTTGAGGCAGCAGGATTAACAGAAAGCACTCTGAAAATACAATACTACAATGGAACATCAGGCACGTGGGTAACAGAACCAGACCAGGGGGTCAACGAGACAGGAAACTACGTCTGGGCCAACCTTACACACTTCAGCATTTTCGGGCTTTTCGGAACAACAACGGGGGGCTCATCCGGAGGTGTAGGATCCGCACCAATAGGAGTATCGCCTTCCAAGACTTACTCCTGGACAAGCGGAACATTCAGCCAAGCCCTAAGAATCCTGGACTCAGTCATCTTCAGCGTAAACGGCGAGCAGCACACGGCAAAACTAACGTCAATAAGCCAAGCGTCAGTCGTCTTAACAATCAACTCAGCACCGCAGTACGTCACGATAAACAAAGGAGAATCAAAGAACGTGGACGTGAACCAGGACGGAACAGCCGATATCACAATAACTTTGAACAAGATAGAGTCAAACTTGGCTTACCTGACCTTCGCTAGATACGCAGAGCCTGCGCAGCCGCCTGCAGAAAAGCCGACAGAAGAAGGCAAAGAAACAGGCAAAGAACCGTACGTATCAGGCGGAGGAGCGACAGCAGACTGGCTAACGCCCGTCGCGGCAGCCGTGATAGTAATAGCCGCGGTAATAATCGCGTGGCAGTTCCTGAAAAACAACAAAAAGAAAAGATTATAAAAACCCTCAGGGCCGGCTTTAAAGCCGGCCGACCATATTTTTTAAAAACGCTCAGCTTTGCCTGTGCTTCTCGGCGTCGTGCACTATGAACTTCGTTTTTTCTACAACGTCAGGATTGACTGATATTGAATCGATGCCGTGAGCGACTAGAAATTTCGTGAACTCAGGATATTGGGAAGGCGCCTGCCCGCAGATGCTGACACTTTTCCCGTACCTATGGGCCACGCGTATTAAATGCGCGATGGCTCGCTTAACGGCGATGTTTTGCTCGTCGAACTCACCCATCTTCCCGAGAATCTGCGAGTCGCGGTCAACTCCGAGAATCAATTGCGTGAGGTCATTCGAGCCAATGCTGAATCCGTCACAGTACTGAGAAAACAAATCCGCGGCGAAAACGTTCGACGGAATTTCGGCCATTAAGTACAGTTTCATGGTCGGCCCGCGTTCCACTCCCTCTTCTTTCATTATCTCAGTTATTTTCTTGACTTCAGCGACAGTGCGCGGGAAAGGCAGCATCACGTGGACGTTCTTGTACTTCTTGCGCACTTTTTTCACTGCCCGCAGCTCCAAGCGGAAAGCAGGCTCGTACTCAGGAGAAATGTAACGCGAGCAACCGCGCCAGCCGAGCATCGGGTTTTCCTCATGCGGCTCGAACTTCTCGCCCCCTTTCAAGTCGCGGTACTCATTAGTCTTAAAATCCGACAAGCGCAGAATCACGGGCCGGGGATAAAACGCTTTCGCGACGCGCGTTATTCCGTCAGCCAAGCGCTCTGTGAAGACGTGCCCGCGCCCTTCTTCTATCATCTTCATAGGATGCTCTTTGATATACGTTGCGATTATGAACTCTTCCCTCATTAATCCGACGCCGTCCGCGGGCTTTTTCGCTACAGCGTCGGCTATTTCAGGCACGCCGATGTTCACGTAAACGAGCGTTTTCGTTCGCGGAACGCGCCCGCCGAACTTTTCTTTGACGCCCACGTCAACAGCGCCCTCGTAAACAACGCCTGAAGAGCCGTCCACTGTCACGATAGCGTTGTCCTTCAGCTTCGCCGTAGCGTCGCCTGTCCCGACCACGCACGGGATGCTAAGCTCGCGGGACACTATGGCAGCGTGAGAAGTCACTCCCCCTGCGTCAGTGATTATGCCGGCCGCTTTTTTCATGGCAGGGACCATGTCAGGGTTGGTCATGTGCGTGACGAGAATGTCGCCGTTCTGAATTTTCGCGATTTCCTCTAGTTTCTTGATTATCTTGACTTTTCCCGAGCCGAAGCCAGGCGAAGCCGGCAGGCCTTTCAGAATGGCCTTGCCTTTAACGGTTTCTTCTTTCAGCATTTCTTTCCCGGACCAGCCTGTTTCAGGCCTCGTCTGCAGGATGTACAAGTGCCCGTCAGAGTGCTTCGCCCATTCGACGTCCTGCGGGCAGCCGTAATGCTCCTCAAGTGCGAGCGCGTACTTAGCAAGAGTTCTGATTTCGTCGTCAGTGAGTACAGGCTTGGACTGCATTGACGGAGGAACGCGCTTTTCCGCAACGCCTTTCTTGCTTGTCTTGAGCATGATTTTCTTTTTCGCTATGTGCCTTTCAACTATTTCTAGGTCTTTTTTTCTCACGAAGTAATCGTCAGGAGTGACTTTCCCGAGAACGATGTATTCCCCGAGCCCGTAGCTGCCTTCAATCACGACTTTCGAGCGGTCGCCGTTGCGCACGTCCAAAGTGAATATGACGCCAGAGCACTGCGAGTCAATCATCTTCTGAACTGCGGCGCTCAGTGCGACTTTCTCGTGCTCGAAGCCCTTCTGAATCCTGTAGAATATCGCCCTGTCAGTGTAAAGCGAAGCATAGCATTTCTTCACACTCTCGACAACTTCGTTCGGCCCCAGAACGTTCAAGTAAGTTTCCTGCTGGCCTGCGAAAGACGCTCCCGGCAAATCTTCCGCGGTAGCGGACGACCGCACTGACACGTACCCGCCGCCTATCCTCTTGTAGGCTTTCTTGATTTCGTCTGACAAGTATTTCGGCATTTTGCCTTTGAGAATAAGGGCGCGCACGTTCTTCCCGACTTCTTTAAGCGTTTTCGTGTCGTTCGGGTCTCGTATTTTAGCGAGCTCTTCGCGCATCTTCGGCCACAGCTTGTTCTCAGTGAGGAACATCCTGTAAGCGTTCGCCGTCGTCGCGAAGCCGTAAGGCACTGGCACGCGCGTCTTCGTGCTCATTTCGCCCAGGTTCGCTGACTTGCCTCCAACTAACGGTATATCTTTTTTAGTTATCTCGTCGAAGAACAGTAGGAACTTCATGTTTTTCATAACTCCCAGCTGGTTTATAATCATTTTCTCTTTTTGAGCTCATTCAGTACCGAGTCCCTCGCTTTCCTCCACAGCATGCCTTCGGCAGTGAACTCCCAGGATTTTGCTTTCTGGTCAGCGATGTGAGCCATCTTCCGCAGCTCTTCAGAGTCCATAGCCTTCAGGCTGATTTTTTTGCCTTCTTTCATCTTGATTACGGCGAGCTCTCTTTTCTCCTCGGATATCATCTTTCTTCTTGGTTTCATTTTGCCACCTCGTAAACGCAGAACTCGCGCAGGCGCGAATAACGCCTACCGGGCTCCTCGTCAACTATCATTTTTCTTCCAAGCTTTAAATAATCACGGTATTCGCGCGGTATCCCATCGAATGGATCGAGCATTCGAACGTTATCAAAGTGTTTTCCGGCGAAAACCTTGCCGCTGAAAGTGTTGAAAACAGGAAAAACGCACGCGAACGTCGCGCCGCCTGCACAGTGGCTGACAACATCGTCAAAAACGGTTTTCTGTTCTTTGCGCGCGTAACGCAGTATGTCCTCAGCGTCTTTTTTAGGAATGCGCTCGCGAATCATAGGCCCTGATGGCAGGACGCAAGCAGCGGAAAGAAACCCTTTTTCTTTTATTTCCCGCTCGGCTTTGACTTTAACGCCAGCGAACTTGCTTAAATTTTTCCTTGCTTTTTCAAGTTTGTTCTTGTCTTTTTCCTGCATTACTATCCGCGGCACGCCTATGAGCGCGGCCCCACAGCCGATAGCCCCTGTGCCAGTGTTGGGGACGAAAACGCTTTCCCTGGCCTGCGACAGGTTTGCGAGAATCATTGTCCTTGACGCAGGAATCTCCTCGTCCTTAAAAGGGTGCATTTCGTCAAGCTTCGAGATGAATGGCTGCACGCTTATTGTCCTTCCGTAGTAGCATTTCTTCAACCCGAATATGAGAACGTTCTCGCCAGCGTGCTTTTTAGTAATGAGGTCCTTCGGGGACAGAACTCCGGCTGGCGTTATTTTTGGGAATTTTTTCTTAACGCTTCTGAAAAGCTCGTGCGAGCCGTAGAAGCTCAGCGGCTCGTTTTCTCCGCCTTCGAAGTTGATTTCTTGGATTTTTTTGAACTCAAACTCTTTCGCGATTTCAGCGATTTTCATCGTGCCGCCCAGCGAAGACATCGCTTCGGCAACATCGATTTCCGCGCTTATTACTAACGCTTTTTTCGTCAGGTCGACGAACTCCCAAGAGGCATTAATTCTTTTTAAGTACGCGAGTATCTCGGCGAGCGACAGCTGCCACACTTCGCCGAAAACGAAAGCTATTTTCATGATTTGATTATAACTGTTAAGTATTTAAAGAAAAATTGCGCAATCATAAGCAACACCATAGGCGCGTTCTGGCTATGGCTGGAAATCAAAAAAAGGAGTGAATTGAAATGCCAGAATATGAGACACTGAAGGCAGAAGAATACAAGTACGGAAACAATTTCATCGAAATAGCAAGGAAGAAAATCGAAGAGGCCGAATTCATCTCTGTTTCTAAGGGCTTTTACAACAAGGCCGGTGAAAAGAGATACAAGGGCGGAATAGGATTCCCGGACGAAGCTGAACTCAAGAAATTCCTCGTAAACACCCTGCAGTCAATCTGACCGCTCTTTTTTCTTTTTGTTTCTTTTAAGAACGACGGTAAAATCGATAAGGAGAGTTTTATGATGAAGATAAAAGAAATCAAAAACGGTTCAAAAGACGTTGAAGTGGAAGCCACTGTAAAAGAAGTGACTGAACCGAGAAACGTCCAGACGAAATTCGGCCCGAGCCAAGTCGCGTCCGCAATACTCGACGACGGAAGCGGGAAAATCAAGCTCACCTTGTGGGGCAGCAAAATCTCCGAAGTAAAAAAAGGAGACCGCGTGAAAGTCGTCGGAGCTTACGTCACGGAGTGGAACAACGAATTGCAACTGAACGTTCCTAAGACAGGCGAAATGATCATCGAAGGGGACGGCGCAGAAGACGAGCCTTTCTTCGAAGAAGAATGAAACGACTTTCTTCTTGTTTTTTAGCGCTGATCAGCATCTTTTTTGACTTTTCTTTTTGGCAAAGGAGCAAATGCGCTCGGCGGGAATCGAACCCGCACTACGAGCTCTTTCCGGTTCTTTTCCAGGGTTTTCTTTCCAAGAAAAGCCTTGGGAAGCTCGAATCATACCACTAGATCACGAGCGCAACGCAAACTGCTTGATTTTTTTTTGTTTTTGCGCGCTTATATTGCCATCGCCAGGGTATTGCGCACGCCTGGACCCATACCCAGCGCGAACAAGAGCATCTTCAGCGCGAAGCGCCAGCGTACGTCGCTGACGTCCCTGTCCACGACGTAAAGCGCCGCTAGCACTATCGCGACTTTTATTGGGATGAAAGTCCAAAAAGGAATGTAAGAGAATATTATGTTCGGGAGAACATGCTGCTCAGTGAACCCTCCGACTATCGTGATTGCCGTCACTGACGAGCACGCGTCAAGCGCGTGCCCAGCGAAAGGAAAAACGTTCACACCGCGGAGAACGCCTTGTTTTGCTTTCTTCATAGCCAAGTAAACGAGCCCGAAAACAGCGCAGAACAGCGCCAGCGCAATCAGCAGCCCGTCAATTCTTTTCAGGTTAACGGCTGCGACGATGAGCGCCAGCGATAAAGCAGTCCAGCCGGTGATTCGGACGACGCGCTTCTTCGTCTTGCTCTGAATGACTATCAGCGCCAGCACGGTCGCGTAAAGCGAGAAATAAATCAAAGGCGTCACGAAGAAGTACTGAAAAACGCCGATAGGCGCGAAGAATTGGATGTCCTGTAACGCGCGCAAGACGCCGCCGAGGAACACGAACGGCGCGATGTCATGGAAGAGCGTGTCGTTCGCCGTTATCCTCATTTTCCTGAAAACGACGACCGTAGCGTAAAGCAGAACGAGGGCCACCGCGATGTACGTGACTGTGTTCACGGGATTGTATCCCGTTCCGCTGATTATCGGGTTAACGAAGTATTCTTCTATGAATGCCATTGTTTTTATTTGGCTGCTTGCAAATATAAATCCTATGAATTTGCGGGACGCTTTGAAGGAAAAATTCTCAGAAGAAGAGATGAAATTGCTAGTTTCAAGCTTCGACATTATCGGGTCAATAGCGGTTATTGAAGTTCCAGAAGAGCTGCGCAGCCGCGAGGCAGAGATAGCGGATGCTATAATGCGCGTTAACAAGAGCGTGAAGACAGTATGCCGACGTGCAGGCGAGCACGCCGGCGAGTTCAGAGTCCGACCGGTGGAAGTCATCGGTGGCGAGCGCACGACCGAGACGTATTACGTGGAAAGTGGGGCGAGAATGCATTTGGATGTTAACCGCGTTTACTTCACGCCGAGACTCAGCTTCGAGCGCTCTCGTATCGCGTCGCTAGTCCGCCAGGGAGAGGTCATCGGCGCGTGGTTCGCGGGCGTAGGGCCGTTTCCTCTTGTGATTTTCAAGAAGCAGCCGAATGTTTCGATTTACGCCGTGGAACTGAACCCAGCAGCGTACGATTACTTGGTTGAAAACGTACGCATCAACAAGGCACAGGCGGCAATCACGCCTGTTTTCGGGGACGTGCGCGAAGTCTCGAGCGCGTTGCCTGAGTGCGACCGCATAATAATG
>JAVYMF010000029.1:0-7264 GCA_038736665.1 archaeon
CTGTACGGCGAAGTAGCGCAGGGCGAAGCGCATTTCTTTCTCGACGCTTTTAGCGAATGAAATTTTTTTCAGCGACGGGTAGCGCGAGGAAGCAAGGAAAACCGACGAGAAAACAACCAGAGACAACGGGAACGCCAGCCATCCGGCGAAAGCGAAAGACAAAAGAGAGGCGATGCCTGCGCAGGACGCTGTTCCCAAGCACAAAGAAACGAATTCCACCGGCGATCTTCTGATGCGCGCCTGGGTTAATTCCGTTTTCATGCGCGCCAAGTAGCCTTCGCTGAACCTGCGCGCGAGCGGCGAGAACCTCTCGTAAAACGTTTCGCTTATCAAAAGCCTTTCGCCCTCCTAGCTAATTCTCTTTCGAAGCCTTTCCTGTCAAGCCCGAAGCAGGCCATTATTTTTTCAGAGACAGGATTCCTGAAGATGTTCTTCGCGATTAACGCTTTTTTTCCGGCGTCGTAAGAAAATATCTCGTCGATTTTCGGCTTTCCAGAATAATCCTTCTTAAGGCAGCATATTTCCGTTACTCTGCGCAGGTCGCGTTTCTCGCGCAGGTCCGTCCACCTGCGCTGCACGACTATGACGTCAATCGCGTGCAGGTCAACGGCGCTTATTCCGAGGTTCATCAGGCGAATCAGCGCTTCTTCCGCGTTCTGAGCATGGAATGTCGCGAACGATGATTTTCCCTGACCTGCAAGCATGGTGTTCAAGAGAGCTTTCGCTTCGCTGGGAGTCCTCACTTCGCCGACTATTATCCTGTCCGGCCTCATTCTCAGAGTGTCCTCAACAAGCTCGTGCATAGCGACGTTCTCGGTGACGCTAAGCCGCACGGCGTGATTATGCGGAAGCATCACTTCAGGAGTTTCCTCGATGACAACGACTCGCTCGTTCTCTGGAATGAACGAAAAAAGAGTGTTAAGCGTAGACGTTTTCCCGCTTCCGGTATTACCGCAGACAAGCACGTTCACGTCGCACTGCACTGCCATGCTCAGGAAGGCCATGGCTTCAGGCGAAACTGTCCCGTTCGCCACGAGCTCGGCAGGCGAGAATGGGCGGGCGTTGAACTTGCGTATTGTAATGCAAGAGCCGCTGACCGCCACGGGCGAGATAGCCGCGTGAACGCGGCCCAGCGAGACGTTAGCGTTCATTCTCGGCTTCTGCAGGGTTATTCTACGCCCGAGGTTTCTCCCGATTTTGTTTATCAAGTCGCGGACTTTAGCGTCGTTGTACACCGAGACGTTCGACTCCAGCCACCCGTGCTTCTTGTGGTAGACGAACACGTTCTTGCCAGCACCTACGAGCGAAAGCTCTTCAAGAGAATCGTCAGCCAGGAAACGACTGATAATTGAAAAGCCGCTTGTCTCGGAGCGGACGAGCTCTAGGATACTTTTTTTCTGCTCGTCGCTCACGATTAAGTGATTGCTCTCGCAGTACTCATCGAACAAAAAATCTAAATCTTTTTCGTCAGCGTTGGTTTTCCTGACGGCGGCAATCAGTTTTTCTGCGACGCAAACTTCGTCGTAGCTGGGCTCCTTGACGCGCATGGCATAACGGATAACTTCTCCTGACTTGATAATGTCAGCGAATTCCGTCTCGTCAATCGTTTTTCCTTCGACTTGCTCACAGCGCCAGCCCGCGACGTCGCTCATCTTTTCTTTTTCGGCGCAGCTCAGCTCGGGCGTTATTGCCCCGTAAGGGCACGCCGCGACGCACAAAGGGCGCTCGTGCGCCAGGCACAAGTCGCATTTCGCCGGAAACGCGCTTTGCTGGACGACTGCTTTTTTCTCGCAGGCGCTTACGCACGCTCCGCAGTTGTCGCATTTCTCCGGGTCTATGCGGAGAACGCCATCCACTTCGTAAAAAGCGCTTTTAGGGCAAGCTGCTGCGCACGAGCCGCACTGGTCGCAGTTGAATATGCTCATCGATTTTTCCTCGGCCAACTGAGGGCACGCGCGGACGCATTCGCCGCAGTTCACGCACTTGGAAAAGTCGATTTTTAGCTGCATGCGTTACAGTGAAAAAATAAAGCATTAAAGCGTTTTTGCAACGCTTCATAGTTAGCAGGAGTTAATGGTTCGGTTTAAATATGTGTTTTGTTTCGTTATGGTTATGGAAGTCAAGATAGTGCTTGACAAGAAAGTCAATTTGAAGGACCACGTGCTCGTCGAGGGCTTTCCTGGGATAGGGCTCGTCGGGACCATCGCTGCCGGCTACCTTGTCGAGAAAAGAAAAATGACGCCGGTAGGGCATTTTTATTCAGACGCTTTCCCGCCCATGACAAGCATTCACAACGGCAGGCCTTATTTTCCGGCGCGCATTTACCAGGACCCGAAGGCGAATTTCTGCGTGCTGATGGCAGAGTTTGTCGTGCCGAGCAATGCGGTGCACGCGATATCGTCGGAAATCCTGCGCTTCATCAAGGAAAACGGCATCAGGCAAGTCGTTTCGCTGGCAGGCATGACAAGCGCGAAAGAAGAGGAAAAGAGGGGAATTTACGGAATCGCTTCAAACGACGAGATTGCTGATTACTTGAAAGTCAAGAAAGTACCGCTCATCAACGAGGGCATAACCACCGGCGTTTCAGGCGTGCTAATCGCGCAGTGCGCCGTTGAAAACTTCCCCGCGATGAGCCTGCTCGTCGAGTCAAAGTCAGGCGAGCCTGACCCGCGCGCGGCAGCCGAACTGCTGAAGAAGCTTGATTCCATCATCGGCTTGAAAGTCGACACAGGCGATCTGCTGGCTGAAGCCGGGCGCATCGAAGCGCAGATGGGCAAGATGCTCGAGCAGATAAAGAAAGGCAAGAAAGTGTACGCCCGCGCTGAAAAAGCAGGCGAGTTGCCGATGTACCAATAAATAAGAATATTACGTTGAAAAGAGGGTGTTGCAATGAAGGAAGACATGGTGTTCTGCATAACCGGAGTGGATTACAACGAAATGCGAGACCTGGAAAAGCACGGCGTGAAGACGTTCGAGCTCGTGTGCGCCGACCACATATGCATAGCCCAACAGATAAAAAAAGGGGCAACTTTGTTCATCGCGAACCTGAGCAAGCAGGACATCCGCCCGGGCGTCGAAGGAATCGCCGCTAAAGTGACTGACGTGAAAGTCGACTACTGGCGGACCGTGCCGCGCGAGTTCGACGAAAAAGAGCTGCTCACGGCCAGAATACAAGTGCATTACCTCGACGAGGGCAGGATAACGAAATCCAAGGACAACGGCCCCGGAAAAGGAATGAAGGTTTCGTTCGAGACTCACGTGCTCGTAGGATAACTTTTTATTCGCAAAAAGACTAATCTTCTTTCATGGCTAAAGCTGCTTCTAAAGAACCGGCGAAACCAGAGAAAACCAGCGCCGAGCCTAAGACTTACTACAAGCTGCTGTCGCCCAGGCCTACAGTGCTCGTCACCACTATGGACCTCAAAGGACGCGCGGACGTGTCGCCCTTCTCTTTCGTTTCTCCTGTTTCTTTCGACCCTCCGCTGCTCATGATTGCCGTCGGCCTGAACAAGCACTCCTACTGGAACATCACGCAAAAAAAAGAGTTCGTAGTGAACATTCCCACGGAAAAAATGCTTGACAAAGTATGGATAGCAGGCGAAAAATGGGACCAAGAGCTCTCGAAAATAGAAAGAGCGGGGCTGAAAACAGCGAAAGCCGAGAAAGTCGGGCCTCCCTTACTCGCGGAGTGCGTTGCTAATTTTGAATGCTACGTTGAGGACGCTAAGAAAGTCGGCGACCACGTCATAATCATAGGGCGCGTCGTGAAAATCCACGTGAATCCCGAGTTCCTAGACGAAGAAGGCCGGCTGCGCGTCGACCTCGTAAGGCCCCCTCTGCACGTGTCCGAAAACGTTTTCGCCTTCCCTTACGTCACGAAAAACGCTTAAGCACACCGCCGTTTAGTTTAAATACAGACCCTTCTTTTTCAATACTATGAACAAAGAGCTGGCTATCCTCTTAATGCTCGCAGCGTCGGCTTTCGCGGCCGTTACTCTCGAGCAGGCGCAGGCGACAGTGACGCCTTACTTCTTATCAGGCGAGCAGTTGGACATCCGGCCAGCAACGCTAACGACTTCCGGCTCGTCGTCCTACTGGGTGCTCGAAGCAAAGTCATTGAACCAAATACAAGTGATGTTTCCCGTGGACGCGAACACTGGAAACATCGAAACGTCTTCTTCAGTGAAGGACGTGCTTAAAACGCACTACTTGGCGAACTTCTTCGCCACTGACGACACTATAACGGATTATCTGGACTCGCAGCTGGCGTACGCGCAGCAGCGCGGCGACGCTTTCGGAAGCGCTAAAGACGACTTCGAGTTTTACGAGCAACAGCTCGGCAACATAACGATAACGTCCATAAGCTCCTTGAAAACCGCTCTCTCAACAGGAAAATCCCAGGCAGAAGCCCTGCGCCAGAAGATACTCTCAGCCAAGACGGCGATAGCAAGCATAAGCAGCCCGAACGACGTCTCAAGCTCGCAGACAGCTCTGTCATCATTTTTCTCGTCAGAAGCGGCGTTCCTCTCGCAGTGCGAATCAATAGCAGAAAAAGCGAACGCATTGAACGTAGAGCTCGCGGGCAACGAGGAACTCAAGACGACCAACCCAAGCCTGCTGCAGGCCCTGCAGGGAGTCATCAACACTTACTCGCTGCGGCAGTCGGTTACAGCGCAGAAAGACAACCTAGCGCAAAACCGGGCGGCTGTTGACTCGTTCTTCGTGGCTCTTGACGGGAAAGCGGAAGACTACCACGCTAAGCTCGTCAACCGAATGAGCCAAAGCGGGAACATCGAAGCAGTCAATGAAATAATCAAGAAAATAACCTCTTACTCGAACAATTACACTCAGATAAGCAGCGACGCTGCTTCAAAAGGGATACCGGACGATTACAGTGGGTTCGGTGAAAAAATGGCGCAGCTATACTCTCTAATCAATGAAAGCAACTCATACTGTTCAAGCGGGGTCCTGTCAGAATGCGAGAAAGCAAAAGAGAACTACAACGAAATGGACTCGCTCGTAGCGTCATTGAAAAGCATAGTGTCATCATACTCAACAACGTGCGTGAACGGCGCCACGCGCTCGTGCGCTGGAGGCACGCAGACATGCGTGAACGGCGCTTGGAGCGCGTGCAAGCAGCTGTCCGGAGGCATTAACTGGACTCTTGTCGGCGCCATGCTTGCCGCGATAATCGCGCTGCTCGTTTTCAAGTTCAAGGACAATATTTTCCCGGAAAAGCCAGCGCCTTCGACGCAGGGCGCGCTGACTGACTGGCAGTCGCAACAGTACAAGTTTTAGTAGTTAGCAAGCGGATTCTCTTCTTAGAAGTAGCTGAACGCGTTGATAAAAAAGGTTATTCCTTCTTTACTATGACTTCTTTCTTGCACGTCGGGCACTCGTAAAACGTTAGGTTGCCTTCGCTGTGCACTTTGTCAGCGCAGTTGGAACAAAGCCCTTTCCCGCAGTAAGGACAGTAAACGATAGTGGTTTTTTTCGAGCCGCAGTGCGGGCACGACATCCCGCGCTCTTTCGGAACATTCTCGATTTCAGACAAGCCAGCGAGGTCCCCCAAGGAAACGTCGACGCTCTCAAGACCCACCAGGCCCTCTTCAGAGGACAATTCGCTTAAGTCGCTGACGCTCTGCAAGTCGCTTAAGTCCAGGCCCTCGCCCACTTCAAGATTAACTTCTTCTTCGGGAACAATCGGCAGAGGAGCCGACTCGGCGGGCTTGGTCATGTCGGCTTTCGCTTGCTCCACGAGTTCTCCGCGGCGGCGCAAATAGCGCTCGCGCCTGCTCTCTGCAGCGGGCGCTGCGGCAGACGGTTGCACTGTCACTGCGGGGGAGGGCGCTGGAATTGATGGCTGCGCGGGTTTCTCGGGCGCTGGCGCGGGTTTCTCTGCTGCTTCTCTTTTTTTCTGCCTTTCCTCGCGCCTTGCAACGTAAGGCGAGCCTGCCGGGCGGACGTATTCTTCCTCGTGCGCCCGCAATCTCTCAGGCGCTTCCACGGCGCGCTCCATACTTTTTTGGATGGCGCCGATCTTTTCAGACGCTTGCGTTTCCTCAATCCTCGAAACAAAAGTTGTTAGGGGTTTTTTTCCCTCTTCTTTTATCGCGGGAATCTCGCGGGCTTTTCTTTTCTCAGCTTTGGCTTTCAACGCCATTTCAGGCGCTTTCGCCGGGACCGCAACCGGCGCGATGCGGGCTACTGGTATTGCGACGCGCACTGTTTTAGGCGAGAAGAAAGTGTCTCTCACGTGAATGAAAGCAAGCGCAAGCGCCGTTATCAAGGGCAATATGAAGTACAAGTAAATGGGCGTGAACACGAAGTAAGCTATGAACGCGGATATGGCGAACAGCACGAACCCGGCTATTGACGCTACTCCGAGCTTGATTTGTTTCGGCAGGATGCGGGTGTCGGGCATTCCGAAGCGCATTATGAGGTAGCCGAAGCTCACGCTTCCCAGGAAAGCCAAGGCATAAGTGAGCGTCCAGAAGTGAACCATCCTTATTTCCTCTTAAGTTACGTGCTAATAAAAAGAAGTTAAATATATAAACGCATCGAGAGTGAGTAAAAGCGTATGATTAACGCACTCAGTCCTTTCTACAATCCTTTGGGGTACATAATTCTCTCGTTTGTCAGCGCAGTCGTGAGCAGCGATTACGTTCAGATATTTTATTTGGCAGTTACGACTTCTGTGATCTGCTTTCCTTTCGCTTTACTCGGGTTGAAGATTCATAAAAAAGCAATTGGCAAGAAGAAGGCAAGAGCGCTGGACGCGCTTAAGACGACAGCGATAACTGTTTTGCTGTTTTGGCTCGCAACCCGCGCGTGGTACATCATAGTGGGGTTCGGCCTTCCGAGCGTTGAAATCTCATCGCTATTGCTGGGTCTTGTTTTCTCAGTAATAATTGCTTTTGTTTTCGTTGTTTTCGCGAAATGGCTAAACGAAAAAATAGAAGAAAAATATAATGTTCCTTTTTATCTCAGGGTTTATATCCTGTGCGTCGCATCATCGCTTTTGTTTTATCTCGTCAGCACGGCGCTGTTCATGATTAATTACGGGCTGGTGTTCAAATGAAAAAAACGATGATAATGCTGTCCTTGATGTGCGTGACTTCGTTGGCTTTGACAGGAACGCCTTTGTGGGACGAAATCGCTCCTGCTTGTGAAAGAACTCCTGACGGCGGGGCTAAGTGCCTTGACTTTAGCTTTCAGTACAACGTTCCAGTGAAGTTCGAGGAAAACATCTTCTGCTATTCTA
>JAVYMF010000030.1:0-7231 GCA_038736665.1 archaeon
GTCGCTGGTGCTGGAAAACCAGCGCTCTGAGTTCGGCGCTGTGGACTATGAGGCTGCAAAAAAAGAATGGAAAGACTGGGTCACTGAAACCCAGGTGAAAGAGCTCGTCGCGAGGGCGAAGCAAATTGAGGAAATCAAGAGAAGAAAAGCCGAAGCAGCCAGAAAAGCGTGACTTGACGCTTGACTTGGGCCTGCCGGCGAAAAAACAGGAGAAAAACTGGTACATCTCGTTCGCAAGGCGAGCAGGAGCCATGTTCAAGGCTTCCGACGAGTACAAGGACAAAAAACTAAAGTCGGCCGTAGAGTTCCTTGGATGGGACCTGCGCCCGAAAGAAGTCAAGACAGCCCCGACTCTTGCGATGTTCATCGGATTCGCGGTTGCCCTGCCTGTGCTGGGCATTCTCGGTTACCTCGCGTTCGTCGCGCAGTCATTCGACCAGCAGATGTTTCTTTACGTCGCTTGCGTTGTTTTCCTGGCGCCGTTATTCCTTACATATTACGTGCAGAACTACCCTAAATCGGCTGCCAAGGCAAAGAGAATGCAGGCTATCACGTTCATTCCAGAGATAGTCAATTACATAGTCATGAGCATGAAGCTCTCGCCTAACCTAGAGAACGCCGTGAAGTTCGCGGCCGAGCACGGCCGGGGCAAAATCGCCGAGGACCTTAAACAGCTTTCGTGGGACGTGAGCGTAGGAAAATACAGGAGCATCGAAGAAGGATTGGATGAATTGGCGTACAAGTGGGGCGAGTTCTCGGAAGAGTTCAAGCACGCTATGATGGTAATCCGCTCGAGCGTCATTGAGGTTGACGAATCGAAGAGGAACGCGCTTCTGGACAAAGCGGTTACTGACACTCTTGAGTCGACAAGCGAGAACATGACTAATTACGTTAACGAAATGCGCCAGCCGAGCATTTACTTGTATTACTTAGGCGTGTTATTGCCGCTGATGATGATAATCATGCTTCCAATAGGCTCGGCTATGGCAGGCCTGCCTTTGTCTGAAACGAAAGTGCTGGTCGCGTTGTACAACATACTCATTCCCCTGGCCACTTTCGTGTTCGCGATGAACATCCTCGGAAAGCGCCCGCTGGTTTACACGCCGCCCGAGATACCTGACTCTTTCCCCGGACTGCCGAGAAAAGGGCACCTGCGCGTGGGGCGCTCGGAAATGCCCGCAATACTCCTGGCGGCAATCGCATTCATAGCAGTTTACGTTATATTCTCGTTCGTGCTGGAGCCAGTGCTTAACCCTTACCCCCCGGCGTGGAACAAAGAAGCAATAGCAGCGTATTTCAAGTTCTTCCAAATAGCTGGCATATTTTTCGGCGCGGCCGTCGCCGCAGCCGTCTACATTTACGGCATTTTTTCCGCGAAGAGGAAAGCACAGCTGGAAATAATGCAGATGGAAAAAGAGTTCAAGGACTCGATTTACATCATGGCGTCGCGGCTCGGAGAAAACAGGCCCATGGAGGACGCCGTGGCGCACACGTCAGAGTTCCTATCGGACGCGAAAATATCAAGCGTTTTCCAGAAGACAGCTGACAACATTAGGAACATGGGCATGACGGTGGGCGCCGCTTTCTTCGACGAGATTTACGGTTCCCTGAGGTTCGTGCCTTCTGAAATGATTCGCGGCTCGATGAAAATAGTGATTGACTCCATAACGCTGGGGGTCCAGCAGGCCGCGAGAGCGCTAGTGTCATTGTCGTTGCAGTTGCGGGACTCTGAAAAAATACAGGACAAGATAAAGTCAATGCTTGAGGAAATAACGTCGATGATGTCCTCCATAGCCTTTATGATAGCCCCTCTTGTGCTAGGGATTACGACGGCGCTGCAGAGGATAATCATCAACGCGCTTAAGTCGGCGTGCGGGCAGACAGCCGAAGTCGCGGCAGGGGCTTTCACGACGTCAAGCATGCCCATATCAATCTGCAAGGACCCCGCAATGCTAGAGCTCATTCCCTCGCCGACGATGTTCATGCTCATAATGGCTTTTTACGTCGTCGAGCTGACAGTGATCCTGGTTTATTTCACGAGCCAAGTCAAAGAAGGCAGCAACCGGCTGTCATTGTTCATGAGCATAGCGAAGACGCTGCCAGTATCACTGTTGTTTTTCTTCGCGTCCGCGTTCATGGCCACTCAAGTGGCTGCAGTGATAGGATAAGGTGAGTCCGTTGTTCAAAGGCCAGGAAATGGCGGTGTTCAAGATTTTAATCGGCGCAGTGTTCGCCGTCGCTTTGCTAGCGATTGTTTATTCAGCGTTGACTAACGTCGGCTGCCCTTACTCAGCTTTCGACGAAGTGCGCAACCTCGTTCTGCAGGCGTCACGCGCCCCGAACAAGTGCTTCCAGCGCGAGAGCGTGTGCTTCGAGAAAGGTACTGTCATCTCGTCAGTTTCACTGAAAGAAAACCTGCTTGGCATCAGCTCCTTAAGCGTCTCGTCAGTGTCAGCTTCTTCTCTCGTTTCATGCGCGGGAAACCAGTGCATTTTCGAAAAGAAAGCTTCAATTCCTGTTTCAGCGAAGTGCTCTTCAACTGTTTCCTGCGCTGTCGTGATTAACAGCTTGTCCTGCTGAACCCACAACGCTTAAATACTGACGCGGTTTTTTCTCTCTCGGGAGGTAATGTTAATGTTTAAAGGACAAGAGTTTGACACGTTCAAGCTGATGATTGCCGCGGTCGTCGCAGTAGCCATCCTCGGCATAATGCTCAGTATCCTCGGCGGCATTACGACGCCTGGCCAGAGCTTTGACGACACGGCAAAGCAGCTTATTCAAAAAGCAGACCAGTCTAAAGGCGCGACTTACCCGAGCGCTGGAGAAGTGTCGTTCCGAGCGGGCGAGTCTTACCCGAGCACGATTTTCAACTCAGCGTCAGGCGGCAAGCCTGTTAGTTACGTAGGAAGCACGATGTGCTCTGGAACAGGCTCGGTGTGCACTATCACTGGAAGCACTCTTACAATAAACAGCAACTTCCGAACGACTATAAGCGTTTGCTGTTCCACGACAGGCTGCAAGATAGGAATAGGACAAACAGTAACCTGCTAATCCAATTGTTTCTTTTATTTTTCCAACGCCTTTAGTGTCATCTTTAAATATGCGTTATCCCTGAATTTACTTAGGTAATTAAAGATGAAAGGACAGAACTGGACTCCTATTTACATCGCTGTCATCGTAGCCATAGCAGTGATTCTGCTTTTCGCTGTAATCAAGCCAATGTTTCAGAGCGCGGGCCAGTACGTGCAGACGACCCTCCCTCTTGTTTTTTCGTAAACGCTTTTAAACAGACGACGCTTTCTTAACCGCATGATGCGCGGCCAAGAAGAAGCGCCCATAGAACTGCTCATAGGCGTCACTATACTCACGTTCGTGATAATCATAGGAATGTACGTGTTCAACTCATCCTGCGCCACGCAGCAGGAGCAGAAATTACGCGCGAGCTTCTCGAAGTTCGCGCGCGACTTGGAATTGGTCTACTTCGGCTCAACTGGAACGTCCCAGATAACTCGCATTGACTTCACGCAGTCCGCAGGATGCGCTGACTACTCCATTGACTCGATCCGCATCACTAAAGGGCCGACAGCAACGTGTAACTCCCAGCTGGGCCGCCCCGACTGCCTCGTCCTGTCCGCAGTCAGCACGGGAAGATGGGACCAGAACACGGGCCAAATGAGCCCCAAGGAAACGCTGCTTGTTGAAGTGCTTGACATCTCATCCAGCACTAGAATAAAGAACAAGTTCTCCGGCGGATGCTCTTTCGATTTGAACGACCTTGACTGGGACGTTCAGAACGTCAACAAAATTCCTTCTGACTGCTGGTTTACTCCCGCGTACTATACCCTGAAGATAGCGAAGACAGCGCCTGATGAGATAACCATTTCAAAAGTGAGCTGATGAAATGAAAGGGCTTTCCACGTGGCTTTTTTCGAAAGTCGTGATGCTTGTTTTCTTGGTTTCTACGTTCGCGATAATGACAGGAGTGCTTGCCATTGTCAAAGAGCGCTCTTTCGCTGATTCCGCTGAAGCGCTGGCTTTCCAGATAAAAGACGCTTTCCAAGGAGTTATTTCGACGAGCGCTTTGTCGTCCCAGAAAGTCGTGCCGATACCCGAGCGCCTGCCTGACGATGTCAAGTCAGCCAGTCCGAGGACTTACAGGGTGGAGATAACCGCTGGAAACGGTAAAATCTCCACTGCAGTGGCCTGGCAGTTAGGAGGGCAGAACAAGTACGTGGCTTCTTCCTTGCTTTACTACTCCGGCCCGTTCTCGTTCACGCCCGCGTCGCTTGCCTTCAACTCGGACAGCCGCTACCTAGTCATTTCGAAAAAAATGACCGGAGCGGTATCAATTGTGTGCATCAAGGCATGCAACAAGACAATTACAGGAGGAGGGTTTGCTCAATGCACGCTATGCTGAAGGGCTTCATAGGGCCGCTGGGCGATGACATTCCCTCGCTCTTGGCAGTGCTTCTCGCGCTTTCTTTGTTTTTCTCGGCGTTGTCTTTTTCTTTCAACGCTTACAACGAGAAAGTCAAGTCCTTTGAAAAGCTCAAGGGAGCCATTGACATTTCGCGCGTCGTGACGCAGGACGGCCTGATAACAGCGGACTTGGCGACGCTGAAGAACAAAGCCACGCCTACAGCGATGTCTTACGGAGTAAGGTTCGAGCTGGCCTTCAAGAACGGCGCAACCACAGGGCCATGCGGGCCTGACTGGCTCAAGTTCGTTTACTTAGTGCCTTACGCTCCCGCCGGCGACTTAAACGCCATTACCCTCAAGCGGCTGGAAATATGCGTCGGATGAAATCAGTGAATTAATTATGAAACTAAAAGCTCAATCCGCGGTCATGGACGGCATCATTTTCGTGCTAGTGTGCGCGGCAGCCTCAACGCTAATGTTTTATACAGCAAGCTTGTACGGCGCCAGCACCAACAGGCAAATAATCACCATATACAATTATGAGTACGAGGGCACGGCATTAGTCACGCTGCACTACGCCAAGGACTCAGCAGGCAACTGGTTCTGGCTCGAGCTGAAAAAAATACTAAGCAAGAACACGGCGCAAGGAGACGTTGAAGCGTATTTCCGCAACAAGGCAGCTGGCGTCTGGGACAACTTGGTAGCTTCATCTCCTTCGCAGGACTCAGTGCTTTACTTCAGCGGACCTTCTTCTTTTTACTGTCGCGGCAAGACAAGCGCCTCGGTAGCGTGCGGCGCGCTTCCAGCGGATTTCAGCGCGAAGACCGTTTTCTCGTCTTCAGTGAACTTGATAGACGATTCTTTCGATTCCTGGGAAGTGTCCATGCAGATGTATTATTAAAATTGCGCGTCAGAAAAATGGTTTTATTGTTTTTTCTTGTACACTACGACGCCGTACTTGGCGCGGATCATCACGAGCGACGACATCAGTATAATGATGAACACCGCCAGGTAATACGGGCTCTCAGGCAGTAACGGTAACTGCGCGAGAATGTTTGGCTGCGTGCCGCCTAACTGGCCCGCCCCTTCGCCTGTTCCTTTCACTCTCCCGCCCCACTCAGGCGAAGCAGGAATGGCCATTCCGGGCGTCGCTAACGCGCCGTACTGGTTGAACGCTGGATTGATTGCGAACGGGAACTCGTTCTTGATTGAAATCTGCCCGCTGCTCGCGTCGTAGCGCATCGCGCCGCCTAGGCCTGAAGCCCACAGCAACGGTATGGACATCTGCTGCTGCCCGGCCGCGTTGAAGTAGTTCCACAATGGTATGCCGTCAGGCCCGACGCCTGCTGCCCACCAGCCGCCGGTTTCATCGTATAATCGCCCGCCTTCAAGTCTGCTTATGTCCTTGCACGTCGTCTCGCCGTCCTTGGTTGTAGTGCATATTTTTCCGTCGCGTATCTCGACTATCGTGCCGTCCGTTCCCTCGAAGTGGTTCATGCATATTTCCGCGAGCAGCGCTTTCAAGGAATCGTCGGCGTCAGTGCTGAGCTTTCCTGTCATCGTCACGCCCTGCGTTCCCTTGTCGTCGGCGCACAGTTCTGCCAAGGAAAGGCCTTCCAAGTCCTTGGCGCTTACAGTGAGCAGGTCTCGGATGAACAAGTGCAGGACGCTTCCGCCGCCCATCGCGTTGTAGCTGTATGACGCCGTGTAAGTCTTTCCGCCGCGGGTTATGACCGGTGCTTTGCCTGGGATTATCATCGCGTTGTCGAACGATATCACTCCTTCTGAGCTCATTTGAAGCGCTCCGCCAAGCATGTCGGAACCAGCGGCGCCGCGCACTGTTACTGAACCGTCCCTGGCTATTTCAAGGTGGCTGTTTTCAAACCTTTCGGTCTGCGTCGCTGAGTACGTTGTTTCGCCGATCGACTTCTGCTTGAGGAACTCCACGGCGACTGTCGTGCCTTCCATCCACACTATTTCGTTTTCCGTGTTGATGACGTCGAACGCGCCGAACACTTGTTTTACGTCCTTGGTCGGTGCCGCTGCCATCGAAGCCGTTCCGGGCTTTGTCGAGCTGTCTCCTGTTGCGCCTTTTGTTCCGGCGTTCATTTTCGTGACGCCGTCTATTTCGTTGTAAATGCAGTCGTTAGTGACCAGAATCTTGTCGTTGTAGATCTCCATGAATTTTTCAGGAGCTTGCTTTATGTTTATGACTTTCTGCGGCATTGACGCGTACGTTTCGAGGTTGCTCCACTGGAGGAACGCGGCCTGCGGGCCGTCGAATATCATGTTGCCGTTCTCATCGAACAAGAAGTATCCTTGTTTTGATAAGCACTTGTACGTGCCATCGGCTTGTTGGTCGCATAAGTCGATGTTGCAGTCGTTCTTAGCGTACCATTTTATCGTCGCTTCGCAGTCAAAATGAACTTGGTAGACAATAGTGCCGTACAAGTTAATCAAGCTCAGTCCTTTAATCGGGTCCGCTTTCAAGTTAAGAGTGCCCCAGAAGTAGTTGCTTCCGATGCTGTCTATTGCTTCTTTGACTTCCGGCGCTATGCTCTTTATTGTCGGTCCGAGGACATTCGATACGCCCTGAACCCCCTGCTTCAAGAAGTCTTCTGTGAATGCTTCGGAGGTTTTTTCTTCTGTTTGAATGGCCTGCCAAGCGAGTATTTCGTATTGAGTTTCGTAGCATTCTTTCATTCTTTTTAGGCCTTCTTCTTTTAATTTTGTGTACTCTTCGTTTGTGTAGTAATCAGCTATTCCAGTGACTATCCCACCTACTAAGAAAATTATTCCTGCTATTGGTGCG
>JAVYMF010000031.1:0-6685 GCA_038736665.1 archaeon
GCGGAACACCAGGTAAACCACGTCGCTCGACTCGTTTATTATTATCGCCGCGTCCTGCAGCTGCATTTCATACTCGTTAGTGAAGTTGACGTCCCCGTGAGCCGCAGAGCGGATCGCGTAATCCAGCCCTATCATCTGGTTCTTGTAATTATTCACTTTCCCTTTCTCGCCCAGCTGCTCGGATAAAGGCAAAGCCCAAGCGTAAGCTATCATCGTGCTCACCAGCACTATGGACACTATGGTGACGTACGAGATTATCTCCGAAACTCCGCGCATCTGCTATCATTTTAGAAAAAACCACGTGAATATATAAACCCGATATAGCCCGATACATAAAGAGAACGCCTTTAAATACGCTTTTGCTAATATACGCGGGCGAGTTCTGTGCTTTCATTGGCAATAATACCGGACGGAAACAGGAGATACGCGCAAAAAGAACGCATTCCACTGTCGCTGGCGTACGAGCGGGCTTGCGACAAAGTCGAGAGCGTGCTCGACTGGGCCCTGGAGTCAAAGCGCGTGGACGAAGTCACGATCTGGGGGCTTTCAACTGAAAATTTCACCAGGGACGCGGACCAGCTCAAGCTCCTGAATGACATATTCATCAAAAACTTCGAAAAGCTCATAGGCAGCGAAAAAATATACAAAAACCGCGTGCGGGTGCGCGTCGTCGGAAAACGCGAAATGCTTGACAAGAAGCTGGTCGGGCTGATTGAAAAAACAGAAGAAGCCACTCGGTTCAACAACGCGTTTTCTTTGAACATAGCGCTCGCTTACGGCGGAAGGCAAGAAATACTCAACGCGGTCGCGAAAGCGCTGCAGCAAGGAGAAGGCGTGACCGAAGATTCAATACAAAAAAACCTTTACGTGACCCGCAACCCGGACCTCATAATACGCACGTCAGGCGTTCAGCGCCTCTCAGGCTATTTAGCATGGCAAAGCGGCTACTCTGAATTATACTTCTCGAAACAATTATGGCCGGAATTCTCGCGCGACGAGTTCTTCAAAGCGCTCGAGTTTTACGACTCGACGAAACGAAACTTCGGCCGCTAAGAAAAGACTTTATCCTCTCCCAGATTTCAGCGTGGACATCCTCAACAGAGCGTATTCGCCAAGACGATCCCAGCTTTTCAGCGCAGTTGATTATTATCCAGCCGTTCGCCCTCCCTTCTTCCAAGTAAGTTTTCCTCACGCTTTCCTGATAGCGAGCGTCTTCCTCGTGAATGTCCTTCTTCTTGCCTTTCAAATAACTTTTTTCTCCGCGCTTTTCCATCAGCGACGCCGCGGCTTCAGAAGGCATGTCCAAGAACACGACGACGTCAGCCTGCGGCAAGCGCGACTCGACGCCTTTCATCCACTGAATGAAGCGCTTTTTCTCGCCGCCGGAAAATTTCGCGCCCTGGTAACCGATGTTCGACTCTAAGTAACGGTTCGCGATAAGCACTCTGCCGCGCTTCAAATCAGCGAACATCCTGTCCTTGAACTGGTACCTGTCCATCGCGTACAATAGCGCCGCGACCTCAGGAGGCACGCTCTTCAAAGAGCCGAACTCACCGCGCAAGTAGCGCGCGACCATCTCGCCGAACGGAGTCCCGTACGCCGGAAAATCCATTTTAACGACGCCGTAGCCGCTGTTTTTCAACCGGCCAATCAACAATTCAGTCTGCGTCGCTTTCCCACTCGAGTCAGTTCCCTCGACAACGATGAACATCAGCAGTACTACTCGTTTTTCAAATAAATGCCTTTGCCAGCGAAAGCAAAGCGAACGGTTTTCTAAGCAAAGCTCTTTTCAGTCCGCTCAAATGCTCCATGTCGCCGTGCTTCTCGATTAATTCGCCAATATTTTTTTCCTTCGCGGCGCGGAACAGCTTATCATAGTTAACGCTATCCAAAAGCCGACGAACTAACAAATGCGTTCGCAAGTCCTGCTCGTATTTTTGCCGCCAGCCTTTTTCGTAATTATTCAAGTCACCTGCTTTGAGAGCTTTCGCTAATTCTTCAGCACACAAGCATCCGAAAACAATGCCCCCGCCAGTAGACGCCTTCACTTGGCCGGCGGCGTCGCCGACAAGAGCAATGTTTCCGAATACAGTGCGTTTTCCATCATACTTGGGAATCAAAGCCGCCTGTTTTTTCGTTATCTTTTTTATTAAGAACTTTTTTGAGAACACTTTAAACAACTCGCCAGAGTTTCTGTCAGCGCAGGCAAGTCCGATGCGGGCCGTTCGCGCGCTCGTTGGAATCATCCAGCCGAAGAACCCGGGCGCAAAATCGCCGAAATGCAGTTCTACGAACTCGTCATCAACGCGCTTCGACAACTCGCACTCGATCTGGTAAGCCGCGAAATACTTTCTTTTTATACCGCACGCGCGCATTACTGACGAATTAGCTCCGTCAGCACCTATGATGTAATCGTCTTCCTCGCCACGCCAAGGACGAGCGTACGTTATCCTGCAGCCGTTGTCAACAGCGTCCTGAACAAGCGACGCGTGAAACGATTGTTTGTCGAGCACGAACGCCTGCGTAGAGCGTTTTTCCACTTCGAACGACTCGCGCTCGGAAAAAAAGCGGGCGCCGCGCACTTCGTTGGCGACGCTTTCAGAAAAGCTCACGTCAAGTTTTTTGACGTTTTTGGACACGAGCCCGCCGCACGGCTTGTCAAAATCACGGTTGCGCAGCTCCCAGATTTCGCAGTCGCCGACTAATTTCCCGAGATAACAGCCGACCACGCCCGCTCCGACTATCATAAGTAATAAATACGGTTGTCTGCTTTATTTAACGCGCTGGTTTTAGGTGTTATCATGAGAATAGTTTTACTAACAGGCACGCGTCCGGACATCATTAAAATGGCCCCCTTGTACTGGGAAGGCAAAAAAAGAGGTCATGACGTTATTCTCGTCCACTCGAACCAACATTATCCTTACGACTTGTTCGAAGGGGTTTACCGCGACCTCGGGCTTCCGTATCCTCCTCATTTCGTTTTGAACGACGGCTTTGCCAAGAAGCTCGCGAGAAAAGTTTCAAAGCATTCTTATTTTTATGACCTGAAAAAAGGCACGCAAATCACCAGGAAAATAGAAAAGCTCGGCGCAAAAATATTATCAAGTCGCCCGAACCCGGCAAACACAATTGCTGAAATAATCGACGGACTGAATGACTTGTTTGCTAATCATTTGAAGAACGTTGACATAGTGCTCGTGCACGGCGACACGCTGACTTGTTCCGCCGGCGCTTTGAGCGCTCACTTGAACCTCATTCCCGTCGGGCACGTCGAAGCAGGCCTGCGGACAGGCACCAGAGAGCCTTTTCCTGAGCAGACCAATACGAGAATAGCCGACGCGTGCTCTGATTTGCGATTCGCGGCGATAGAAAAGAACGCGAAATTCCTGGAGAGAGAGGGCTTTGACAAGCGAGATATACACGTCGTAGGAAACACCGTTGTCGACGCTGTCCTCTGGGCTAAAGACAAAGGCAATAAGGATTTCTTTTTAGGCCTAGGCGCAGACTCTTCGAAGAAGTGGATTTATTTCTCAGCGCATCGCAGGGAAAATCTCATTCACGAGAAACGCTTCCGGGCCATAGTGAAAGCCGCTTACGACTTGGCGGACATGGGCTACCAAGTTATCTGGTCGATTCGGCCCGGCACGCAGAAGTATTTTGAAGATTACAGCATTTCAGTGAAGCACGACAACATAATAACAGTCAAAGAAATACCGAATTACACGGACATAGTATGGCTGATGAACAACTGCGAATTAATCGTCACTGACTCAGGAAGCATGCAAGAAGAAGCGGCCGCGCTGAAGAAGCCGTGCATTACGCTGCGCTTCGTGACAGACAGGCCTGAAACAGTGGAAGCAGGCGTTAATTTCCTCGCCGAGCCAGACGAACGGCTTGACATCAAGCAAACCGTGAAAAAAGCACTTTCTGTGAAAAACTTCCCTGAAATTTACGGGAAAGGAGACTCGTCGGCGAAAATATACGACATTATAGAAAAAAGAAAAGGAAAGTTCATCCGCTGGGCAGACGAAAAATAATCATATCCTCAAAACTTTTTTGTAAACCTGCTCGGTCATTTCCGCAATGTTCTTCCACTGGAAGCGCTTTGCTTGTTTTAAGCCCAACTTGCTCATGCGTTTTTGCAGCTTTTCATCTTTCAATACGCGGATTATTGCGTCCGCCAAATCTCCGACGTTCTTATTTTTTACGATAATCCCGGCGTCGCCCGCCGCGTAAACAGTCCCTGATATATCCGTTGTGATGACAGGGCAGCCGGCTGACATCGCCTCGAGAATAACTATTCCGAACGCTTCAGAGCGGTGGACTGACGGCAGAACGAAAACAGCGCTTTCATTCAAAAGTCTCTCCAATTCTTTGTCCGACACCCTCCCTAAGAATTTAATATTTTTCTCTAACTTTAACTGTTTTGCGAGCGCCTTCAGTTCAGCTTCGAGCTCTCCAGTTCCAGCGATTTTTAATTTCGCGTCAGGTACTCTTTCAACAACTTCTTTCATCGCTTTGATGAGCACATCGAGGCCCTTGTAATAAATTAGCCGGCCTATGAAAAGCACTTCATTCTTCCGCCGTTTTTTCTTCAAATGCCGGAATTTCGCCAAGTCAACTCCGTTAGGTATGACAGTGATTTTTTTCCTATCAACAGACGGCAGAGTGTCAGAAATCCTGACGTACTGCGGCGAAGTTGGCATTATCATCTTAGCCCTTGCGAAAATAATCCTTTGGGTAAAGTTCTTGTAAAGCCAAAAGAACGGCTTCAGAATTCCTCCGCGCCCGATTATGTCAGAATGATAAGTAACTACGAAAGGCTTTTTCTTCAAAAAACACGCCGCGCAAGCCAGAAAATTGTTGAAAGGATTAGGCTCGTGAATATTGCAAATGTCAAAGTCCCTTTTCATTACCTCGAAAAACACGGCAGGATTTATAGGCGCAGCGCTGAACTTGAACAACGTTGGCACGCGAACAACCCCAATGCCGTCAATAGTCTCAGTTTTCGGCAATCCTTTTTTATGCTCTGAAGCGATCACGACTACGTCGTGTCCTTTTTTTGCCAAGTATTTCGCGTTGTAATAAACAACGCTTTCTATCCCCCCGAAAAAAGGAAGAAAATACTTTGAAACCACAAGGATTTTCATATCCAAGCACTCTTGTAAGCATACTCTAATAATCCAAGGTTATTAAACAATATTGTGCTTTGCCGACACTCATTAGTTGTAAATGCGCCTTTTCTATGAACTGTATTTATATCCTTGAAGCTAATATATTTTTCAGAGGTTTTGCATGGCTGCTTCTTTCGCTAAACAAAACGCTTTGGGTTTCGCGTCGCAGTCGATAGGCTTAGTTTCGAACCTCATATTCAACGTGATTTTTCCGGTTTTTCTTGGGGCTTTGATATTCGGAAAACTGTCAGTTTCGCTTGGCTTCGCGTATTTCCTCGTCGGCTTGTTTGACTTCGGTTTCAACCAGTCGTGTATCCGCTTTGTATCGAAATACTACGCCGAAAAAAACTACGCCAAGGTGAAATACGCTTTCTGGCGCTTGTTCAAAACGAAGCTCTTAGTCTCCCTGGTCATAGCGGCATTGCTGCTGCTTTCAGCGCCAGTGCTGGCCGCGGCTTACGCTGTTCCAGAGCTTTCCGTGCAACTGGCGTCCGCTCTCATCATTCTCGCGTCTGCCTTAAACTTTTTCACAGTCTTTTTCACAGCAGTCAACAAGAACTATGTTTCTCTACTCGGGGCAATCATTAACTCTTCATTCTTAATCATACTGCCTCTGCTGGCGTATTTTGCCGGTTTCCGCTTGAACGGCATAATCGCAGCAGTGGTTCTTTCTTTCTTCGCTGCAACGGTTTTCCTCGTATTGAAGGCGCTTGCAGAGCTTAAGAAAGCGCGCTCAATCGAACCCGTCACAGGCATAGAGCGCTCTGTTTTCGGTTTTTCTTCGGTTTCTTTCGCGAACGTTTTCGCTTTATGGGGCATACTACTTATTCTCGGCTTGTTCGTTTCTTCTGACGTCGTCGCGTTCTTCAAGGTCTCGTTAAGCTTGGTTCTCGCCGTAATTTCGCTCGTGCCGATATCATCGTCTGTCGCGTTTTCTTATTTCATGCAAGCAAGCTCGTCAAGAGAAAAACTTTTGGATTACACGCGCAAAACGCTCAAGTACAGCCTCATCATAATCGTTCCGGCTATGTTCGGCTTGTTCCTCGTAGGCCCTAAGGCGGTCAGCGTTATTTACGGACCTTCGTACGCTCAGGCGGGTATTGCGCTGACGTGGATGTGCTGGGCGATACTTCCTTACTTCTTGAACTCGATATTACTCTCAGTGCTGGCTAGCCTCGGGAAGCTGCGCGTAGCTTCGAAAATTTACACTTCGTCCCTGGCTGCAGGCGTCGCGTCAGCGTTTTTCCTATCGCCTGTTTTCGGCTTGAACGGGGCTGCGGCTTCGTTCGTTTTCCTGAATTACTTGATTCTCGCATTATCCTTATTTGCTGTCAGAAAAGAAGGCGTTAAAATTATGGCTTGCTCGTACGCCGCCAAGCCGCTCATCGCGTCATTGATTATGTCCGTTTTTGTTTACTTCGGCCTTTCGTTCGTCAGCTCGCTGAATTCAGGGATAGCGCTAGTTATGGGGGGAATTGCAGTTTATTTTGCATCCCTCTTTTTCATTAAGG
>JAVYMF010000032.1:0-2604 GCA_038736665.1 archaeon
TCGAAGCTTTCAAAATCAAAAGGCGTGCTCATAAAAGCGAAAGACGCGCTCGAAGCGTATCCCGCCGACTACTGGAGGTTCGTGCTCATTTCCTTGCTCCCGGAAAGCAAGGATACTGACTTCACTTGGGAAACGTTCAAGGAAATCGTGAACAACGACCTGAATGACACGATAGGGAACTTCGTCCACCGCACTCTAACGTTCGCGCAGAAATTCTACGGAGGGCGCGTGGAAAAGCCGGCGCTGACAGGAGAAGACGAGAAAATGCTCAAGAAAATCGAAAAAGCGGCGAACGACAGCGCGGAACTTCTTTACGGCATTCAGATAAAAAAAGCCCTGAACGAAATCGTGTCATTAGCCCGAGAGGGAAATGAGTTCATCAGCCGCGAAGAGCCCTGGAAAAATGAGGAAAGAAGGCAGAACGTCGTTTACGTTTCGCTGAACGTCGCCAAAGCCCTAGCAGTGCTGCTGGAGCCTTTCGTTCCGGAAACTTCCGCGAAGCTTAAAAAGCACCTCGGCGTCAGGGCATCTTCTTGGGACGACGCGAAAGTTCCTGAGAAATCGTTCGCTATATCAGAGGATTTCAAGCCATTGTTCCGCAAAATAGACGACAAAGAAATACAAGAAGCCGCCGAGAAATTCAGCGGCAAAATAAAAAAAGGAGGCAAGCCGATGATTAAGTACGATGATTTCGAGAAAGTTGAATTAAAAATAGCGCTAGTCAAGAAAGCCGAGAAAGTGGAGAAAAGCGACAAGCTCATCAAGCTTGTTGTTGACGCGGGCGACGGGAACGAGCGCACCATAGTGGCGGGCTTGGCTGATTATTACAAGCCCGAGGAAATAGTCGGGAAGAAGATAGTGCTGCTGGCGAACCTTGAACCGCGCAAACTCAAAGGCGTGGAGTCAAACGGCATGCTGCTGGCGGCTGAGAAAGACGGCGTAGTTTCGCTGCTCACTGTCGACAGGGATGTTGGAACAGGCGCTGAAGTAAGGTGATTTACAATGGCCTCTAAAGCCAAGAAAGAAGACGTTAGTCATTACGAGCAAATGAGCGAGCTTGGCGAGTTGAAAGCGCTCGTTTACTCCCTGAGAATGCATAATGCAGAGCTTGAAAAAGATATTCGAGAGGCAAGAACGCTGTTGTACGTCGCGCTTGCCGTGCTTATGGCGCTGTTCGGTTTGTTAGTCGGCGTCGCGCTGAAAATGATTGCGTAAGCTAACATTTTCTACTCTTAAAAAAAACAAACGGGTTTATTTCGCTTCTTCGGTCGTGTCGAGCACGACTTTGCGCGCTTTCGCGAGGTCCATCGAAATCGTGAACTCAAGCACGTTGTCGCTTGCCAGCTCAATGCTTTTTATCAGGCCCGTCTTCGTCAAATCTATCTGGTCAGGCGCTTTGCCGTCGCGCGTATTCATCTCGGCGACTATTTTGCGCACTAATGACGTGGCGCAGCCGTCGCAAACCTTGAATTTCCTGAGTATCGAGTTGTCGACGGCAGTTTCTTCAATGAGCCAGCGGTTCTTGGGTTCAACTTCTTTTTTGCAAACTCCGCAAAGAACCATGAATCATTATAACGCGTGTTAAGTATTTAAACGAAACGCGTTAAATAAAGAATATATGCAACACAAGAAGCACGAGGCTTTCGGAATCGCTTTGTGGGTAATACTCCTTGTTTACCTGCTGGTTTACCAGCGCACGGACGCCACCCGAATGATATTCATAGCGATCGTGTCTTTCGCTTTCTGCTTCGTTGGCTCGACGCTCCCCGACATTGACACTGTGAAATCCAACGCGTTCCGCAGGATGCAGTTCATCACAGCGGTGATAACGTTCACCGTGTCGTTCGTCGCTCTGTCAGAAGTGTTCGGCACAAGCATGGCGGGCGTCGCGTACTTGATCGCCGCGTCAGCGCTCATAACAGCGGCGATGCTTGTGATAATACGCGTGGTTCTCCCACGCCACCGCGGACCGATTCACTCCTTGGCCGCGGGCGCGGTGTACGGCGTCATAACGCTCGTCGTTTCTTACGTGCTTCTTTTTGACGTGTGGACGTCCCTGCTAATCGCGTTCTTCGCGTTCCTTAGCTTCGCGTCTCATTTAGCGCTCGACGTAGTCATAAAGTAAAAAAATACGAAAATTAGGATTACCTTCTTTTGGGCTTGCCGTGCCTCGGGCGCTGGTCTTTTATCGTGCGGTGCCTAGCGCAGGACGGGCAGCAGTACGCTGTCGTCGGAACGCCTCGGTGCTTTATTCCCGCGCGCTCGTCGTAATAGCTGAATGAGTAGCGCGTCGTACGGCTGGCCTTGTCTATCGGAACTCTGCGACCGCAGAAGCAGCAAGTGATGACTTCTGACCTTCCTCTCATTTGTTTTCACCTCAGACAGCAACAATTAGGTAGCAAATACGTTATAAAGATAGCGGCTTGGCTTCTACGCCGAGCTTCTTCTGGATGAGCACAGCGAGCTCGCGCTCGTAACCGTGCACGGTGAAAACGCGCTTTGCGCGCGAGCGCCGGACGTACTCCATTATTTGGTAGTAGTCAGCGTGGTCGCTCATCGGAAAAACGCGCTCAATGCCTTTTCCAGCGAAAGAGTATGCAGCGC
>JAVYMF010000032.1:2614-6484 GCA_038736665.1 archaeon
AAAGCCGAGGATATGAAGCGGCCTGTTGCTTCCTCAATGGCGGAAATGAAGCCGGCGTCAACGAGGTTCTGCGGCATGACTGCGACGAACCTGTTGGAAAGCATTTTGTTGCCTTCGCTCGTTCCGGATTCCACGAAAGAAAGAGAGTGGCCGTGCCTGTTGTAAATGCTTGAGTAGTGGGCGATTTTCGGGTGCACGACGGGAACTATGCCCATTTCGTTGAGTATGCTGATTACTTCCTGTGACTTTCCGAGCGAGTACGAGCCGAACACTATGTTCCTGCCTGAACGCGATTTTTCCTTGACCCATTTTTCGACTTCTTCGGCGACGTCCTTCATTAAAGGGAATCGGAATGACGGCTTTCCGTACGTGGACTCGACTATGAGCGTGTCGCACTCTGGAACTTCGCACGACCCGAACAGCAGGCTCTCGTTCAAGCGGAAGTCTCCTGTGTATACGAGCGTTTCGTTCCCGTCTGTTATCTCGAACTGGGAAGAGCCTAGGATGTGGTTGGCGCTGTGCTGCGTTACGGTCATGCCGTCGAAATCGACGCTTTTGCCGTATTCTTCTGGAGTGCTGTTTATCTTGTACGGAAAGAGGTCCGCTGTTTCAGGCGTAGAAAGCACTGCAGCGCCGTGCTTTTTGACGTGGTCAGAATGGGCGTGTGAAACGCATACGAGCACGCCTTCAGAATAGCGTATTCTGCGGCTTGGGTCCAGAATTAAGCGGTGGTCCTTGTTAGTTATTACTATTCCGCCGTCAAACGATACTTTCAACCGCGTCACCAAGCCTTGTAAATCAGGGCGTGCTTTTAAAGATTTGCTATGGCTTTCGCTCGCGGTTTGTTAAAAATAAAAAAAGAAGAGAGAGGAAGAGAGTGGCGAAAAACGCTGCTCTTTCCCTTACTTGGATTTCTGCTCTTTCTTAGCTTTTTCAACGAGCTTCTGCAGGTAGTCGCGTGTCTGCTTTTCTTCTTCCTCATCAGCGCTTGCGTTTTTCGAGCGGACGTAAAGCAAGGCGATTACGAGGGCGATGACGATTATCACGCCGACTGCTGTAGAGCCTCCGAACAGGAACATTCCCGTGGGGGCTTTGCCTATGTTGTATCCTGCGAAGTTAAGCTTTTGTTTCGCGAGCTCTTCCGTTCCTTTCATGAGGGAAACGTTGACTTTCGTGTCGTCGAACGACTTCGGAATGACTGTTAGGGAGACGTCCTTCTGAGCGTATCCTTCGAGGTTGAACGAGTCGTTTCCGTTGATTTGCCATCCCTCAGGCAGTCCTGCGAACGCCCACGTGATTCCGTTGATGTCGTTGATTCCGAGGTTCTTCACGCGGAAAGTCACGTTGTATCCGACTGCGACGCCGTCATCGTTCTTCACTGCTTTCCAAGGCAGCAGCACTTCAGTGTCTATCCTGTCCTTAAGCGGACCTGCGCTCTCTACGTTCAGGATGACGGACGCTTCGGCAATGAAGTTACCCGCTCCTGCTTTCACTACCAGGTCGTAAGAGTCTGCCGGGTAGTCCTGCGGCACTGTAACGCGTATCTTAACTTCCTTGACTTCGTTCGCGTCCAGGTCTATCGGCGCAGGGTACTTCGGGCTCAGCGACTCTGGAATGTTGCCCTCGATGACGATGTTGCGGATTCTCTGCTTTCCCTCGTTTCTTAGTATGAATTTAAGGTCCTGGTGCTCGTCCTGCATAGCGCTCACTTCGTCGTAAACCGCGTTGAAAATGAGCGACTGCGTGCCTTCCTTAACGCTCACGGCCAAGTACATTTCCTGAGAGTTGACCTTGAGCTTTATCAGGTGCATGCTTTCCGTCAGCCCGTTCGTCACTGCGAACACGTTGACAGTTTTGGACTCGCCTGACGCCAGGTAAAATGCCGAATCCGACAGCGAAACCGGTATGTCTGATGTTGCTGTTATCAAAACGTTCTGGTTTGCCTCGTTGTTTGTCACTGTCACGGCGAAAGACGCGACCTGCCCTTCAGACACTGTCTGAAGCTGCACAGGCGCGCTGACGCTCAGCGCCAGTGCCATGCTGACCATTAAAAGGCCGGCTATTACGTATTTCAAACCCTTCAAGTTTTTCACCACTCTTTAGTTTTTTTAACGTTGTATTGCGCGTTGCGCACGTTTTACACTAAAACGTTGTTACTATTTGTTAGTAACAAATTTATATACCTTTCGTTTCATAACAAATAGTCGTGGTTAGTGTTGTAACTACGCTAACGTTTATAAATCGCTGATGATTATGAAGCTCTATATGGACAAGGAATCGCTCGCCCTGCTTGCGAGAATAGGGCTGAATCAGTACGAATCAAGGGCATACTTATCCCTTTTGAACTCTAATCCATCCACAGCAAGCGAAGTCAGCGAAATAGCCGGCATCCCGAGGCCCAGAGCGTACGATATTTTGGAAGGGCTTTCCAAGAAAGGCTTTGTTTCCGTGCAGCCGGGCCGGCCCGTGAAGTTCAGCGCCGTCGAGATCGACGAGGCGTTCAATTCCTTGAAGAAGCAGAAGGCAGAAGAAACAACGAAAGAGCTGGCTGACATCGACAAAATCGCGGCCGGGCTGAAGAACCGGGTCAAGGAATTCAAGCCGGAAGAGCGCACAGAAGAAAACCACGTTTGGGTCATCAGGGACCGCAAGAACATCTACTCAAAAATAGAGTCCTTGATTAACAACGCGAACGAAAGCATCTTAATAGCGACCACTGACGACGAATTGAAGAGGAAAATAGACGCTTACGAGAACACACTGCGCAACGCGAAAAAGCGCGGCGTGGACATAACCATAATCGCGCCAAAGGAATCAAAGCACGCGAAGAAAGCCGGCGAGTTCGCGAGGGTCGTGACGAAGCCACATAACCACAGGATTTTCGCCGCAGACGACCACGTAATGCTTTACTTAACACCTGACGAAGACGAGAAGAAGGACGTCGGCGCATGGATTTCATCGCCTTATTTTGCGAAAACAATCAGAAAGCTGATATGACTAGTGTGTGCATCAGCGCTGATTTCAGCAATCATCACAAATCAACTTGAAAGAGGCGGAAGCCGCTTTCCAGTTGTTTGTTCTTTGGTTGTACACAACTTCATCTGCACACCATAATCGGTGCTTTGCTTTGTTTAAATACTTAACTGATTCACTCGTAAAGCATGCAGACGCTTTTTGACCTGCCTGTTTTAAAGTTTATTGCCACCCAAGACAAGTAAGGCAAGAACAGCGCGACCAGGGATATGGCGTTTAATTCATTCAGCAAGAAGAATTCCGCGAGGTAAATCACGCCCAGCAGAAATTCGCCGGCAAAAAAGAACTTAAGCAAGGGCTTTTCTTCTTTTTCGCTATGCAGGAAAATGTTCCACAAAGAGTAAAACGCGTCGAAAAACAGGAAAATTACGAAAACCACGAGGAACATCTTAAAGTCGTTGAAGTAATTCGACCACTGGGAAAAAATAAACATCACCACTGTTATGAAGTAAAGGTCCGACAAGTAATGCTTCGGCACTTCCGCTATGGACCGCGATGCCCACCAGTAGTTAAGTATCACGAAAACCGCGAAAATCATCAAAAAAGACTCGATTTTACCAAATCCCGGAAAAGCCGAGAAAACGCTGAACAAGATTATGCTGTAAAAAACATCTACTACCGTGTCAAGAAAAGGGTACTTTCGCAGCTTCTTTTTTTCTTTCATACATACGCAAAAACGTTCGGGTTTAATAAACTTAATCAAGGAGTTTAAATACTAATTAAATACTAATCAAAACCTAAAAATACGCATTGGGCCCGTAGCTCAGACTGGATAGAGCGGTTGTCTCCTAAGAGCTTTTTCCACCACGAAGAAAATATCGCGAAAAACCTCGGAAA
>JAVYMF010000033.1:0-5801 GCA_038736665.1 archaeon
GCACCGCGCCGGAATAGTATTCGTCTTGAATTCGCGCAGCGAGGTTTTCCTGACGAAACGCAGTCTCCAGAAGAAAATATTTCCCGGATGTGTTGACGTCGCGTGCACGTTTCACGTCAAGTACGGGCAGTCTTATGAGGAAGCGGCGAAAGCCGAGCTTTTAGAAGAAACGGGCATAAAAAACGCAGAGCTTGATTACTTAGGAAAATTCGTTTTGGACAAGGATCCTGACCACTTGATGGTAGCTGTTTTCAGGACGGTAAGCGATGAAAAAATAACGCTTGACCCTTCAGAAGCTGAAGAAGGAAAGTATTATTCTATTGATGCGGCTGATGAAATAATAAGAACTCAAAAAACGACTGGCTGGGCAAAGCCAGCGTGGGAAGTATTCAAGAGGTCAGTATGACTTGGCCACATACACGACGACACCCGCTTTTTTCCCGCATGCGATGCAGTCGCCTGACGGCTTTTCGTCTTTTCCGTGAAGCGTTCCTCGGACTTCCCCGCCGCCTGTCTCGGCTTTTATCGCGTCAGCGCACTGCGCTCCTTCAGCGTCGCGGGAACATAAGTTAACGCGCGTGAATCCTCCTTTTTCGACGTTTTTCTTGAGCTCTTTCATGTTTTTGGCTTCGTGAATGCACGTGTCGAACGCCTTGTCAGCTTTTTCCCGCAGATTCTTGAGTATAAGCGAAGGCAATTCAGCCAAATATTTCTCGATGTCTTTTTCCTTGATTTTTTTCTTTTCCCCGTTGTCGCGCCTGGCTACTGTTAATTCTTGCGAGTCCAGCTCTTTTTGGCCGATTTCAACGCGCAGGCAAGCCCCGCGCAGCTCCCAGTGATAATACTTGTTCCCAGGCGTTTTTTCCGAGTCGTCCAGCTCGACCCTTATTCCGAGTTTCTGCAGGCGGGATTTTACTTCGTTGCAATGCTTCAATATTTTGGTGTTGTCTGCTTCTTTTTTGAGTATGGGTATTATCACAACTTGGTAGGGGGCGATGCTCCACGGGAAAACCAAGCCGCGGTTGTCGCCGTGCATCGCGATCACTGACGCGAGTATGCGTGAAACCGCTGGGCCGTAGCACGTCTGCCACACGAAGTCTTCTTTCTCGTTCTTGTCGACGAATTTTATGCCGTACGCCTTGGCGAATTTTTGCCCGAGGAAATGGGTTGAAGGCTGCTGTATTACTATTCCGTTGGGCATTATGACGTCGGCGGCGAACGTGTAAACAGCTCCTTTGAATTTGTCCCATTCGGGGCGCTTGAAGAAAAAGAAAGGCAGAGCTAATTGCTCATGAAGTACGCGCTCGGTTATCATCATGTCTTCAAGCACTTGCTTTTCTGCCTCGTTTTTCTCGGCGAAGCAGTTGTGCGCTTCTATCCAATAGAACTCGCGGTCGCGCAGCAGAGGGCGAGTGTGTTTCGTTTCGTAGCGCCATACTTGCGCTTCCTGGTAGACCTTAAGAGGGAGATCGCGGTGCGAGCGTATCCATTCAGCGTACATTGTGTACATTGGCGCTTCGGACGTTGGTCGGAGGCCGAGGCGTTCAGGTAAGACGTCGTCGCCTCCTTTCTCTACCCAGAACACTTCTGGCGTGAAGCCCTTGACGTGCTCTTTTTCGCGCGCGAAAGCCGATTCAGGCACTACTGAAGGGAATTTCATCATCAAGTGCCCTGTCGAGTCCAGCTCTTTTTCAAGCAGCCTGTATATCTCGCGTTCTGCTATGGCTGCAATGTGCTTGTGCACTATGAATCCTTTGACAGGATAGCGCTGGTCTACGACGTCCGCTGTTTTCAGGAGCTCGAAGAACCATTCCGAGAAGTTTTTTTCTTTATCCTGCTTGAAACCGACGTTCTCTTCTGCCATGTTTCACTATTAAGCAGAACGCCATTTAAATACGTTATCAGCATAAAGTTGATGAGTTTGTTGTAAGCGTAAAAAAGCGGTTTAAGTTCAAGCATAATTAAAAAAACGCTGATTTTGAAAAATAAGGAATTAAAATCCTTTATTCCGGGAACGGAGCCTTAAAAACGCTTCTTTTAGTTAAAAAAGGGATTATAAGGGAATACAGGAAGTAAGGGGGCCGTAGGGGGTCACTTCCTGTAATCGACGCCGTCCGGCAGCTTTACTTGAAGCTGGCGGTGTTTAATTGCTTCCTATAAGAATCAGGGTTTGAAGGGCTTCTGTGCTTTATTGCTCTTTTTTGACGTGGGTTATCATTTTTTTGCCCATGACGTCCTGTATTTCTATTTCTTGGCCTGACTGGAGCCCGCTGTGCTCGTTTTCCACGTCCATCTCGTACGTCTCGTATGACTCCATGTCCATTACCTGCAGGCGGTTTCCACCGAGGTTCGCGACTACTTGCGCGTGCCTGCGCACTAGCACGGGCACTTCAACGCTGGCGTCCACGTTGTGGAGGAGAGTTTTCTTGTTTCCTGTGAACAATGAAACGCCTTCGACGCGCATCTTCGCGGCGCCGTGCTTGCCAGGCTTTGACTTCTGAATGGACGTTATTTTGCAGGGTTCGCCGTCAATAACCACTAGCTTTCCTTCTTTTAAGTCTTTCATCTGCGCCAGGTTCACTTCGCCTTCTGTCATTTTTTACCACCGTTGAATTTTGCGTTTAAGTAATAAGCAGCAGCAAGCCCGATGAACGTGAATATCCAGAAGGATATGAGTCTGTCCAAAATCGTGCTCATTCCCGCTACAGCTAAGGTAATGCCGGAAGAGCTATAAATGATTATCATCGCTGATTCCATCAGTCCGATTCCGCCGGGCGTCGCGGGGATAGCGCCCATCAAGGCGGCTATTATTATCACAGCCAGTATTACGAGGAATGGCACGTGGACGCCGAGCGCGGCGAAAATGAAGTACGTCCTGAGCGTGTCGAAAGCCCATATGAGGATAGTCAATACTACGCCCAACATCCATAACTGCTGGTCTTTCATTAATTTTTTGGCGTTCTCGGAGTAAATTCTGCTTTCGCTTGCGATGCGCTGCTCGATGTTCTTGAAGCTCTTGAACTTGTTCAGCAAGAACCCGAATTTTCTTATGCCCCAGCGCGATAAGCGAATCGCTGCTTTGCTGTTGAAAGACACGAAAAACATCGCGAATATCAGCGTTATCGAGATTACGAACGCGATTATCAGCGCGGCTGTAATCCATTGGGGGAGTGTCAGCTCAGCCGATGCCAGCAAAACAATGAAAAAAGCCATAACAGTGAACGCCACGCCGTCAAACAAGCGGTCGGTGATGATTGTCGCAAGGCTCTGGCGAGTCGACGCGCGCGTTTCCTTGTTTAGCAGATACGCCCGCAGTGGCTCGCCTCCCATGCGCGCGCTCGGCGTGATGTTGCTCACAGCCATTCCTGACAGTGAAATGAGGAACAAGCGCCACAGACTGATTCGTATTTTCGCTTTGCGGACGATGGCCGACCAGCGCACGGTTATGGCTATCATTGCGAGCATGTGGAAACCGAACGCCACGCCCAGGAGAGTAATGTCAGCCTGCTTTCCCACGTTGACTGCGTCGTCAAGACCTACAGCGAAGCCAACCACGAAAAGTACTATGGTGCTCAGCGCTAGTGCCGTTGCAAGCGCTTTAAGAACATTCATAAGCACGTATAAGTGAGAGTCGTTTATAAACCTAATTTATACTTGTAATCCCAAAGTATTCAGCATGATTGACGCGCATTGCCATCTCGACAACAAGGCGTTCCGCTTTGATTTGGATGACGTAATCAGGAGCGCGCGCGAGTGGAAAGTAAAAGCTATTATGACGTCAGCGTCTTGCTTTTCATCTAACGCAAAAAACCTCGAAATAGCCGGTCAGTATAAGGGGTATGTTTTCGCTTGCTTGGGCTTGGACCCGACGGCCGCTCTCAAGGAAAAGAAGGTTAGCGAAGTTATTGAGTTCATACGCGAAAACAAGGAAAGCGTTGTGGCAATAGGGGAAGTAGGTATTGATTATTACTGGGAAAAAGAGCCAGACAAACAGTCGGCTGCCTTCAGCGCGTTTATTTCCCTAGCCGAAGAGCTGAGAAAGCCGCTCGTGGTTCACGCGCGCAATTCTATGGACGACGTGCTTAAGGTGCTCGAAAAGTCGAGCGTTCCTGTAATGATTCACTGTTTTTCAGGCGGTGCGAAGCACGCCAGAGAATGCATTGATCGCGGCTATTTTATGAGTTTCGCGACTAGCGCGTGCTTTTTGCCTGACAGGAAAAGCTTAATTAAGGCAGTTCCCTTAGAGAATATGCTCGCTGAAACAGACTCGCCTTACAACCATCCATTAAGAGAAGGGAGGAACGAGCCGAAAAACGTTCGCTCGGCGTACGATTTGATTTCCGACCTGAAAGGCGCGGACTTCAGCGAAGTTGAAAAAACAATTGACAAGAACGCCTGCAAGTTGTTTGAATTGAAGCTGGTTTGAATGAAGATGTTCAGCATAAAAACGCTAAGCAAGAAAGTAAGCAAAAAGAAAAAAATAGCTTTTTTCGTCGACGGCCCTAACATGCTCAGGAAAGAGTTCGACGTGGACCTCGGGAGGATAAAAAAGCAGCTTGAGGAGTACGGAAACGTTGCAGTGGCGAAGATTTTCTTGAACCAGTTTGCGCCCGATAAGCTCATAGAAGCCGTCGTTAACCTGGGTTTCGAGCCGATAATGGTGACCTCGGATGACACTGACGCGCCTATGGCGGCAGAAGCAATGGAATACGTATTCAATCCAAACATCGACGTCATAGCTCTGATGACTCGCGACGCCGATTTCCAGACTGTCGTCACAAAGGCCAAGAAGCACGGCAAAGACACTATCGTTGTGGGAAGCGAGCCTTTCGCAGCCGCTTTGAAGAACACGGCGGACGTAGTGATAATGATTCAAAAGAAGTAGGCCTGATTTTCATGAACATTTCTGCGGGAACCCCCCTGGAAAGGGGCAAAAAAACTTCAGAAACGAACGCCCGGTCTTACTTGGAGAAACTGATGAGCGAAAAGTTCAGCGGTTACGTTTCAGTTTCGTCCATGGGGAAGTACGGACTTGAGGAAGGCACGATAGTAATACACAACGGCTCAATCGTTTCGTCTGATTACGAATACTACAAATTCAACCTCTCTTTCAAGTCGTCTGCCGGACTGGAAAGAGCGCTTAATGCCATGACGTCGTCGAACGGCGTGCTTGACTCTTTTTCGCTGACCTCAAACCAAGTGCAATTAATTCTGGCGTTGAACGAAGAAGCGAACTTGCCTGTGCCGGTGACAAAAGAAACTCTTAAAGTGCCTTCGTCTTTTTCTCAGTCTTACGAAGAAGAACTGTCATTGTCTTTGCCACCTGCTGAAATGAGCAAAGAGCAGCTTTTCAAAAAACTGGGCCTTAGCAGGCCCCCCGGCGAGAAAGCGGACCGCGAAACGCTGGTAGAAAAGGCGAATTCGGAAAACCAAGATGTCGTCAGGACAGTCGCGAAAAAGCAGGAGGAAGACAGGCTCAAGAAGCTGCAGGACCTGCTTAAGAGATGATTCTATGGGCTTTTTCAAGAAAATGGCTTACGCGATACTTAACAAGAAAACTCAGGAAGAAAAGTGGGCCGACCGCATCAAGATAATCAACGAGCTCATGGCGATGCAAGAAAAGCCGCCTGCGAACGAGCCGAAACAGCTGGCGAAAAACATAGCTACTGATTTTTACGTGGATTCAATTATCGTTTCCAAGAAAGACGGCAGAGTTTTGATGAACACGGAGGATGCTGACGCTTTCGAGAAAATGGTGAAAACAACTTCTCTTTACGAATACATAAACAGCGAGTTTCCGG
>JAVYMF010000034.1:0-5626 GCA_038736665.1 archaeon
GTCATACTGATGTTCGTTTTTCATTTTCGATTCGCGGCCTATTACGAGCGTCTTCAGGCCCGCGCGCGAAGAGTAAATCGCCGCCGTCAATCCAGCCGGCCCTGCTCCTATTATTATGGCGTCGTACTTCATTTCAATCCCAGCAGCTCGCGTATTCTCGATTCATCGAAGCCCACGATTATCTCACCATTGATGTCAATGACTGGAACGCCAATTTGGCCTGACTTGTCCATCATTTCTTTCAGTTTGGCAGGGTCTTTTCCGACGTTATAAGAAGCGTATTTCACGCCGTGCTCGTCGAGAAACTGCTTCGCGCGGATGCACCAAGGGCAGGTTTCCGTGGAATAAACAATAACATTCTGCCTGGCCATAAAACCACCTTTTTTAATTAAAGAGCATTAGTATTTTAACTGTATGGACGCCAGATTGCCTGAAGGAATGAA
This sequence comes from archaeon, assembly GCA_038736665.1. Taxonomy (GTDB): domain Archaea; phylum B1Sed10-29; class B1Sed10-29; order B1Sed10-29; family JAJRYS01; genus JAVYMF01. Next base: position 444 of record JAVYMF010000034.1, read on the forward strand.
GCCGGCTTCTCTCGAGCAGAGGCTGGAATACTACAAAAAAGAGTTCGATATTAAAAAAGTGCGAGACTGGTTCAAAAGCATTCCAGTGAAATGGCAGCCGATGTTCGCTGTAATCATAGGAAAAGAAACAAGAATATTCCCTGAGGAATACGGAAAAAACAGCAGAGGAACGCTTCTTCTGGACACTGCTCCTTCGTTCAAAAGTTTGCGCGGGGAGCTGCTTGAGTTCCTGCCTGAAACAGTGTTTTACTCGCGAAACGCTTTCTCTTCATGGGAAAAAAACAGCTCGTGCCGCACGCCCAGAACGCCGTGGAAATGTGAGGGGTTCCTCGGCCAAGAGCTCGTGGTTGACATCGACCCTGAGAATTTTCGGAGAAGCAACGACACGTTATCGTTCGTAATGAGCAACTTCGAAACAGCAAGAACGAAAACATTGGAGCTGTACGAAACGCTCGGGTTCTCGAAAATGAAAATTGTTTATTCGGGCCGAGGTTTTCATCTGCATGTGCACGACAAGGAAACTTTTTCCTGGGACTACCGCCAGCGGCTTGACTTTTCGCGGACGCTTTCAGAGAAAGGCTTCAAAAACGACGAGTGGGTAGCAAGCGGCGAGTATTACATGATAAGGCTGCCGTACTCCCTGCACGGCCTTACGGGGAGGGTGTGCATCCCATTGTCGAAAAAAGAAACCGAATCGTTCGACCCGATAAATAACAAGAGATGCACGCCGAAATTCCTAAAGTAATCTCCGATTACTTTTTCTTCTTCGCTTTCTTTTTCTTCGCTTTCTTCTTGGCCAATTTTTTCACCCCCGAAGCTTTTTTTTCTTTTTTGCCGTAGTAGTAATATTTTTTCTTGCAGACCACCACGCCACCTCCTCAAAAAAACAATTCAGTTCAACTTAAAAAGGTTTTGTTTTTTGAAAAACAAAAAAAATTAAAACAGAAAAAACAGAATAATTCCATGGAACGACTTTTAGAGCAGATAAACCTGCTGAAAAATTCTCCTGTCAAAAAAACGATAGAAGCAAGGATGAAAGAATTCAGGAAAAAGAAGACAAACGCTGAAATATTCTCCGAACTGTGCTTCTGCATCATGACAGCCAACTTCAGCGCGGAACGCGCCATAGCCATACAGAATAAAATGAAGGAAGGATTCCTATCGCTGAACGAAAAGCAGCTCGCGCGAAAACTCAGAGAGCACGGGCACAGGTTTCCGAACGCGCGCGCAAAGCACATCGCGAGCTGTCAGAAGCACGCGACAGACATTAAAAGAATACTCCTGTCTTTCAACAGCGAGAAAGAAGCCCGCGAATGGCTCGTGCGGAATGTCCGCGGCTTCGGAATGAAAGAAGCTTCTCATTTTCTGCGCAACATCGGGTATGATAACGTTGCAATAATCGACTTTCACATTGTCGACCTGCTCGAGCGCAACGGGATTATAAAGCGCCCGAAGACGCTCACGAAGAAAAAATACTTGGAAATAGAGGAAAAGCTTGAAAAGCTCGCGGCGAAAGCTAAATTAACCCTCGGCGAGTTGGATTTATACTTGTGGTTTTTGGAAACAGGCAAGGTGTTCAAATGATTGACAATATGCTGAAGACTGAAATAATCTCGCTGTGCTTGATAGCGTCGATGTTCATTGTAAGCTTGTACTTTTACCCGATGATGCCAGAAACCATCGCTACGCACTGGAACGCAGAAGGCATTGCAGACGGCTACTCGCCGACGATTTTCGGGATAATAATAATTCCCGCCATGTCGCTCGTGCTTTTCCTGCTGTTCATCACTCTCCCGAGAATCGACCCCCTACGGAAGAACGTGATGAAGTTCATTGACGTGTTCGACCTGTTCATAATAGTGCTCCTCGGCTTCTTTTTTTACATTCAGGCGCTCGTCATAGCGTGGAACTTAGGAGCGACCGTGGACATAACGCGCGCTATAATTCCCGCGGTCGCCGTGCTGTTTTACTTCGCTGGCATACTCACTGAAAACTCAAAGCGCAACTGGTTCATCGGCCTTAAAACACCTTGGACGATGAGCGACGACAAAGTGTGGGAAGACTCGAACAAGCTCGCAGGCCGCCTGTTCAAAGTATGCGCCGCCATGTCAATGATAGGTTTCATCCTACCCAGCATAGCCCTGCCGCTGATAATAGCCACGGCAATATTCGCCGGCCTGTACCCCATAATATTTTCTTATTATGACTACAAGAGAGTTCAAGCAAAAAAGAGGCGGAAAAAATGACTGAACTTAAGCAGGTTTACAAGTGCAGCGTGTGCGGGAACATCGTCGAACTCGTTCACGCGGGCGTCGGCCAGCTCGTGTGCTGCGGGCAGCCGATGGAATTGCTGGTTGAAAAAAGCGAGGACGCTGGACTGGAAAAGCACGTGCCTGTAATCGATAAAACGAGAAAAGGGTTCAAAGTGAAGGTCGGCGCCGCTCCCCACCCTATGGAGCCAGAGCATTACATCGAGTGGATTGAATTAATAGCAGACGGGGCTGTTTACCGCCAGCACTTGCAGCCGGGCGAAAAGCCAGAAGCTGCTTTCTGCGTGAAATCTGAAAAAGTATTCGCGCGCGCTTACTGCAACGTGCATGGCTTGTGGAAAAGCGCGTGAATCACGCTGACTCTATTCTCGGCGCGAGGAAATATGTTACTTTAGCATCGCCAATGCCGTAATGCACGCGCAGCGGCGCGTCTGTCTTCAAATCCAATTCAACGATTGCCTCCGCGTCCGTGGACTTCAGCAAGTCGTTCAAGTATTCTAAAGCGAACATTGACTTGGACTCTTTTTTCACTGAGTGCTCTGCGAGAACGTCTTCCTTGTTAGACTCGATGACGACGTCGCCCTTGTCGCCTCGTGCCTGAATGTCAAAGCCTTTCGGCGTGGCGCTGAGGATAACGTGAGCGGACACGAGCGCGGCATCCTTCAGAGATTCTTTGAGCATGCCTCCGTTGATTTTTATTTTCGCGTCGAAGTCGATTGAAGGCACTTTCGGCGAAGTTGCCGAAATGTCCAGCAACGGCAAGTTGAATTTCCTGCGCGATTTTCCCTTGAAAACAAGCTCTAACCGCGATTCGGACTCGTCCAAACGTAACTCGAGCGAGTCGCCAGGCCTGTAGCGCGCTGTTATCTTGGACAGGTCGTCTAGGTTCAGTCCTATTCTTGTGTCCTTGTCCACGGAGTATTTCTCGAAAGCGCTTTTCGGGAGTATAAAGTCAACCATGGCGATTTGCGAGGGATCCATAGCGCGGAGCTTAACGCCTTCCTTGGTTATGTCGAACTCGCCTTCATCAATCAAAGTTACGAGCGCGTCCACGCAATCCTTGAACATCTTAGCGTCGTCAAACTTGACTTCAAACATAAAGCAGTACCTCAAATAGCTGTTGTTAGTATTTACGTTGCCGTGCTTTATAAAACATTAAGAGACGACTATCTTTACGGTGTCGTTCGCCTTGTAACCCGTGTTATCGGTCACGCGGAGCATGGCGTTGTACGTACCATGTGAGGTATATAAGTGCGTCGCGTAGCCGTTTATTGTCGGCGAAGAGTATATTTTTATGTCAAATTCTTTCAAGTAAACTGCTGAGGCGTTAACGGCTCCTGTAAAAGTCGCTGATTGCGTTACTTTTGCATACAAATCCCCACCAGCAAAATAAGGTATGACTCCTGTGCAGTCCCTTAAGAAGGTGCCATCATAAGTTCCTACTTGCGAGCACCAGCCTGAAGAAACACCGCCCCCAACAACCTCAGTGGAACCGCACTGATACCAATCGAGACCATCTGAAGAAACATAAACATTAAGATTGCCGTTTACAGAATGAGAACCATAATAATCAGATTTGGAATTGCAGGACAGTTTCTCAGCGACACCAGTAACATTGAATATTATCTGTGCGTCTGCTGGTATGTTTGAAATTTTTCTGACAAGGTGGCCGGTCCCCGCTGAGTTGTTGTTTCTGTAATAGTCCTCCGTCCCACCTCCGTTGCATCCCGTTGGCTCGAGATTTGAAGCAGAGAACAGCTGGGCTTTTCTCAAACCGCCATTGCCGCAATCACCGCTAAGGTTAGATTCATAAGTGTAATAAGAAGAGGGAGAGTTTGTTGTTATGTCAAAAACGCCGTCTCCATTAAAGTCCCATTCATATTTCGTTATAGAAGTGGCTGATCTTCCTAATGATGCGTTTCCTTTGAACTGCACTAGAGGGGATAAATAGGTTGCATTGAAATAAGTGAGGTAAGACGAAGAAGCTTTTACAGCACCGCTGTAAAAAGAAGACATTGACACCTTGTAATACACATCCCCCCCTGCAAAATCTTTAAGCGTGCAGCTTCTTTCAAAAGAAGATTCAAAAGAAGGTCCTAAAGTAGAACACCAATTGTGATTGCTCCCTGAAATAACAGCAGTATCACCACACTGATGCCAATTAGAACCATCTGATGAAACATAAACATTAAAATTACTGCCGACGAGATGAGAACCGTAATAATCCGAAGCGCAAGACAATTTTTGGGCAACGCCACTGATTTTGAAGCCTAGAATACTGTTAGCAGGAACGTTCGACAGTTTTCTTATTATCGAACCAACGCCTGACGTTGTGTTCGCGGCATAATAATCCGATGCTTCTGATCCCCCCTCGTCGCACTGCATTGCCGACAGGCCGTTCACTGAATAAACGCCTGGCGTGCTGGCACTTATTTTTCCAGCGCATGAACCTGACAGTGAAGACGTATAAGAGCTTAATTTTACTGTTTGGTCATCGCCTGCCAGCGCTTTCGTGCAACCCTCGTCTATCTCGCCGTTGCAGTTGTCATCGACATAATTGCATACTTCCGCTGCTTTTGGGTTAATCGACGCGTTCGCGTCGTTGCAGTCGGTTCCGCTTGGGCACGTGACCGCGTGATAAGGTGAGTACCCGTCGCTGTCAGCGTCAACGCACGATTTACACACGCCGTTCACGCAGTAGAATGTTCCGTAAGCTGATAAGCAAAGATTTCCTGACAAAGGCGTGTGAGCGCACGTTCCCGCTTCGCAGTCGTCAAAAGTGCAGTCATTATTGTCGTTGCAGTCGGCGTCCGTAGCGCATGAAGGCGTGACACACACGCCGTTCTGGCATATCCCTGTAGGGCATGCCGTCCCGTCAAGCGCATTTGAGTAAGAACAAACGCCGCCGACGCA
>JAVYMF010000035.1:0-5600 GCA_038736665.1 archaeon
ACGCCGGCAAAAGCGTGCCGAAAGAAATGAGTGAAGAACTCGCTTCACTCAAAAAACGCGGAAGAATTTTGAAGGTTTCTGAGCAAAAAACGCGGACTGTAACGATAACAGACGCCGGGCAGCGCGAGAAGAACATAAAAATCGAGGAAGAATTGTCAGCCATAACGCCTGAAATGATCAAGTCAGGCGAATGGAAGAAGAAAAAGCTGCGCAAGTACGACGTGAGCGCGCCTGTGCCGACGATAACGCCTGGAAAAAAGCAATTATACTACGAGTTCTTGGACGAAGTTCGCGAGAAAATGATAGCAATGGGCTTCAAGGAAATGCGCGGGAACATGGTCCAAACGGAGTTCTGGAACTTCGACGTTCTCTTCCAGCCGCAGAACCACCCGACGAGGAGTGAGCATGACACTTACTATTTGAAAGCGCCCAAGCAGGGCGCGTTGCTTGACGGGGAATTAACAAAGAGAGTCAAGGAATCCCATGAGCTCTCGTGGCGCTACGAGTGGAGCGAAACAAAAGCCAAGAACCTCATACTCCGCTCGCATACCACGTGCCTATCGGCGCGTTACCTCACGCAGGACAAGAAATACCCTCTGCGTTACTTCAGCATCGGGCGCAACTTCCGCAAGGACGTTATCGATGCGACGCATCTGCCAGAGTTCAACCAGCTGGAAGGCATAGTCGCCGACGAGTCGCTGACTCTGCGCGACTTGCTCGGCGTGCTTGAAGCGTTCGCTTTTGAAATCGCCGGAACGAAAGAGATAAAGTTCAAATGCGGCTACTTTCCCTACACAGAACCGAGCGTTGAGCTGTTCGCTAAGCACCCGGCGGTGGGATGGACTGAACTCGGAGGAGCAGGGATGTTCAGGTCCGAAATGCTCGAGCCTTTGGGCGTAAGCGTTCCTGTCATCGCGTGGGGCATGGGCGTCGACCGCCTGGCGATGTTCGCGCTCGGCATAAAAAACATACGCGATTTGTTCTCCAACGACCTGCGGTTCCTGCAGCAACACGCATAAAATAAATTATGTGAACATTGAAGGTAAAAGTCATGGCGACAATTGAAGTGAGCAAGAAAGACCTTGAAAAGCTCGTGGGTAAACGCTTGACGTTATCAAACGACGAGCTTTTCGACATGAAGCTCGAATTGGACCGCGAGGAAGGTGACTCGCTGTTCATAGAGCTCGAGTACGACCGGGCCGACCTTCTCTCGGCAGAAGGAATAGCCCGCCAGATGCGCGGCTATTACGGCATAGAAACAGGTCTGAAAAAGTACGAGCTCGGAAAGTCAGCGTCCACGGTCACTATCAGCGAGGAAATGAAGAAATACAGGCCTTACGCGCAGTACTTCGTGGCGCTTAACGTTCCTTTCAGCGACGCTTCGGTGCGCCAGATAATGCAGATACAGGAAAAGCTGCATTACGTGTACGCGAAAGACAGAGAGCTCGCGTCAGTAGGCGTTTATGATTACGACAAGACTTCGAAGAATTTCGTTTACGAGCCGATCGAGCCGCAAAAGGTAAAGTTCGTGCCACTTGAAACGAACCGGGAGATGAGCGGCCGAGAAATCCTGGAAGAGCATCCGAAAGGCCCGCCTTACGCGTGCCTCCTGCAGCACTTGGACAAATACCCATTACTATCAGATGATAAGGGCCGCGTTTTGTCAATGCCTCCGATAATCAACTCCGAGGACACGAAAGTCGACGAAAAAACGAAGAACTTGTTCGTGGACGTCACGGGAACGGACGCGAGCGTCGTGAACAAAATCACTGTCGTCCTCGCGACGATGCTCGCTGAGCGCGGCGCGAAAATACAGACAGTAGCAGTGAAGCACGGCAAAGAACTGCGCCACGTCCCGCAACTGGAATACCGCGAGAAACGCTTTAATCCTGATTACGCAAGGCGCCTGCTCGGCGTTAACATCAGCAACGACGAAATGATACGCCTGCTCAAGAAGCAGCGCTTTGACGCCCGCTTGGAACAGGGGCAAATGCACGTTATTGTCCCTTGTTACCGCTTTGACGTGATGCATGACGTGGACATAATCGAGGAAATCGCGTGCGCTTACGGGCTCAATAACATGAAGCCCGTTCTTCCTAACGTCGCCACGATAGGCGAGGCGCACAAAATAGAGAAAAAAGCGGCCAAAGCGCGCTCGCTGCTCACGGGAATGGGCTTTCAGGAAATAGCCACTTTCATCTTGTCAAGCAAAGAAACTTTTGAAAAAGCCGGCGGCGAGAAGCCCGCTGAATTAGCCAACGCCCAGTCGGAGGAGTACAACTGCGTCAGGAACTCACTCATTCCGAAATTGATTGAGTTCGCCCAGAAGAACAAGCACTACGAGCTGCCGCAGAAGTTTTTCGAGTGTGGCGAAATACTCGCTGTCACTAACAAGGGCGAACAGAAGACCGAGACCATAAAGCACGTTGCGGCGGCAATAACGTCCGCGGACGCCGGGTTCACGGAAATAAAGTCCGTGTGCGAAGCGCTGTTGCGCAACATGCGCGTGAGCGCCGAGTACAGGGAAACCGATGACGCGCGCTTCGTCCGAGGGCGGTGTGCTGAAATCCACCGCGGCGACAAAAAAATGGGGATAATCGGCGAAGTTAATCCTGACGTGCTCACGGCGTTCGGGCTAGAAAACCCTATGGCAGCGTTCGAAGTGAACGTCGAGAAGCTGCTGTGAATCATTGCCACTTTAGCTTCGGGTAGTCTGAGGTTATTTGCCACACGTTAGCCCAGTCGAAGTTCATGTTTGACTGCGCGGATGTTCCTGTCATCTGGCTCGTGAGCAAACCTGTTCCGCCGGAACTGCTGCTTTGCTCTGACGTTTGAACGTCCCAGTAAGAGTTTGACACAGTACAGTAGCCAATACCGCAGGATCTTCCTCCAATCAAACCTCCTATCACGCTAGAAGCCGACATATTGAATACTCTTCCTGTCGAGTAAGAGTTGGAAACATTGCCGCCAAGCATGATTCCAACAAGACCACCAATGCGGTGGTATCCTGTCACGTTCCCGGTGGCATAAGAATTGTTTATTTTTGACTTGGTGAAGAAGTCTCCGACTAGGCCCACGAGACCGCCGACTTCTGATTCACCGTTGTATGTGCTGGTAACACTAACGTTAGCATAACACTCGTTTATTGAACTGTTGGCCCCTTCCGTTTGCCCTACTAATCCTCCGACGCGCTTTCCGGCTGCTTTCAATCTGCCTTCTGCGCTACACCTGAAAATAGTGCTGTTCGATTCAGCGCCTATGAGAAGCCCGGCATATGACATTACTGAACCAGAAACAAAAGAACTTACATTGCCTGAGACAAACACATTTTTAAAAACGCCTTCTATGCTCTGGCCTGCGAGGCCCGCTACACCGGAGCGGCCGTAAATCCTAACGTTTACAAGGCTGATGTTCTTGATTTCGCTCTTGTTTACAGTGCCGAAAAGGCCCACGTAATTAGCCTCCGTGCGGTTGATGAACAGCCCGCTTATCGAGCGGCCGTTTCCGTCCAGTGTCCCGTTGAAGTTCATTATGGGCGCGAAGCCAGCGCCATTATCCCACGTTGCCGTTTCGCTGCAGTCAATGTCCTGCATCAGAACGTAATTACCTGAAACGTTGTAGCTAATGTTCTGCACGTCCGCGCAGTTGTACAGTCCTCCTTTCACGCGTGGCAAGCAAGTGCTGTTGTCATACCCTGAGCAGCTGCTGTTGCAGTAAGCCGTGCCGCCGGCGAACCCTTGGCCGAGCGAAACGCACGCGATGGAATTGCCGTCGCACGCCTCTCCTGCGTCCACTACCCCGTTGCCGCACAGCGGAACACACGCGCCGTTCTGGCAGACGCCGCCGGCGCAAGAAGCTCCTGTCAAGTTAGTGAAAACGCAGTAATTACCGGAACACGCGTCGCCCGTGCACTCATTATTATCATTGCAATCAAAGTCATCATCGCACTCCACAGCAGTAATATTCCTCGCCGCGCCAGCCTTGCACTTACCGACAAGCTCAGGCGGACAATCCATAACGCAGTAATCACACGATGGATTTAAAGAAGTCGCCCACTCAGCCGCACAACGAGCCGCAGCCTCCTTACACTTCGAAACATCAGCAGACGACTTCGACGAACCGAAAGCGCCAGTTAAAAATAGTATTACAATCGCAACAACAGCAATAACCGCAGCGATAATAATCAAGTATTCCAACGAACCCTGGGAAGCGCCAGCGCGTTTCATGCGGAAAAATAAGTCATTGGCATTTAAAATATTAGGTGTTCTCGAGCATCTCATCTGGTTCCAAGAGGAAAGTGACTGCTCTAAGAATTTTTGTAGTTGAAAATTGCACGTTCCAAGTGATGCCCCCGTCAGTGGTACTCCATATTCTGCCTTGATAATTACCAGTAGCCCAGCCGTGGGACGCGTTAATAAAAGACATGGACCTGACAAACACATTGACAGGTTGCACTATATAACCATTCCAGTTTTGCCCGTCAATGGTTCGGTAGGAGGCGTAGCCGTCCCAGTAATAGTTGCCACCTGCCCAGCCGTGGGACGCGTTTATCATGTCAAGAGCCTCGAAGTCGGCATTGTAATTAACACCTACTACCACATGGTTCTGGGTGCTCCAAGTGACGCCGCCGTCAGTCGTTGCCATAACGTCCTTGCCGTACTCAGTGGCCCAGCCGTGCGTGGCGTTAATGAAGTCCACGTTTTGGACAGTGTAAGTCAAACCTGATGATGAGCCTGAAGCCAATGACCACGAGTTACCTCCGTCTGTTGTGCGGCATACGGTCTTGTAACCGCATGCCACCCAGCCGTGCGTGGCGTTAATGAAATCAGACCCGTAAGTGTACATAAGGGGTATTTTTGTCTTATTTACCCACGTCACGCCGTCGCTTGTGTAAATAACATGGCCGTTCATGTCTGTCACGAAACCGGCTGTTTCGTTGACAAAATCAACTGAATAAAAATAAGCAAAAACCCCGTCAAAAGAAGTTGACTGCTTGGTCCAAGTAAGCCCACCGTCAGTCGTTTTCAGCACAACCCCTTCTGAGGGAGAGGACTTAAGGCCGACGATATAACCGTGGCTAGAATTCACAAAAACGACGTCATAAAAATCAGCAACAACCGGGCTGGGTATCTGAGTCCAGTGGGCTCCGGCGTCAACAGTCCGCAAGATGACGCTCTTTTCACCGACAGCGAAACCGCATGTTCCCTGCTCGCATTTCTTCGGCGGGCAGTCCGTATCGCCACTGCTCTCAAGAGTGCAACCTCTGGGGCAGCAGCTGTCGCCGGAAACGCATGACGTTATAGCGACGTGGCTGCATTCAGCAGAGCAAGTATTAGCGTTCAAGCAAGAGTCAACAGTGCAAGCATTGCCGTCATTACAGCCAGCGTCATCCGAGCAAACAGTAGTGTTGCATGTTCCACCGCAGCACAAACCAGAAGAGCAACTCGCCCCATCAGACACGCTGGTATAATTGCAATAACCACTTACGCACGCGTCGCCCGTGCACTCATTATTATCATTGCAATCAAAGTCATCATCGCACTCCACAGCAGTAATATTCCTCGCCGCGCCAGCCTTGCACTTACCGACAAGCTCAGGCG
>JAVYMF010000036.1:0-5518 GCA_038736665.1 archaeon
ACTCACCTGAGAAAGTACCTGCTCATCTCCAGCGCCATACAAATAATATTCGTCGTGCTTGACCTTAGCGTCGGAAAAATAACAGGCCACCTTGAAGTCATAAGAACAGTGCAAATATTCAACTACGCTGTCGCCGGACTATGCCTCTTCTTAACGATAGGCGTATTCGTGCGGAAAAAAACTTTCATTTACGAGCTTGAGGGAAGCGTGAACACTGACAAGTGGAACGACGCCTTCGCGACAATCGCGTGCCTGTCCCTCGCCGGGCTGCCGGCGTTCAACATTTTCGTGTCGAAATGGGCCTTGTTCACCTCCGCGTACGAGTTCTCGCCATCGCTCACGCTGTTCGGCATATTCGCGACCCTTCTGCTGTTCATAATGTACTACAAAATAGTCTACGTACTCCTAGTAGGGGGAGGGAAAAAACAAGAAGCTCCGAAAGCCGTGACTGTCATAAACGGCGCGCTCGCAGCCATGGTGATAGCGCTCGGAGTGATACCTCAGATTCAATGGTGGCTGCTGCCCATGGTGAACTGAATGAAGCCTGACATTTACTTAGGGGGAGAAAAACAATCGTACCTCAAGTACGAAGTACCAAGAAAATTTGAGAGCTTTTTCAACGAGAAAATGATATTCATAACTCTCGTAACGATAGCAATCATGCTGACAATAGCTGAGCTGGTTTCATGAGCCTGAAAAAATCCCCGTGGATCATCGACTATGACGTCGGAGGGTGTAATGGCTGCAACCTTGAGATGCTCGCAATACTCACGCCCCGCTACGACATGGAGAGATTCGGCGCGATATACAAAACAAGCCCGAAGAACGCGGACATCCTCTTGGTGCAGGGATGCTTGAACAAGAAAGCATTGCCTCGCGTGAAAAAAATACTTTCCCAGATGGCCGAGAAAAAAATAGTCGTTGCTATCGGCTCATGCGCGATAAGCGGAGGCCCTTTCAAGGACGCTTACAACGTAATAGCGCCGCTGGACAAGCACATCCACGTGGACGTATACGTTCCCGGCTGCCCCCCTCGGCCGGAAGCTATAATGGACGGCATAATAAAAGCGCTGAAGATGGTGAAAGAATGAAAAGGCTCATTTCGATAGTATGCGTGCAGGACGCCGGAAAAAACAAGACGGACTTCCGGCTGATCTATTACTACGACGAAGATGGAAAAATCACGCACGAAACACGGAGAGTGCCACTGAAAAAAAGAGTCACTGACAGCATAATCAAAGAACATCCTGTCGCCGACTTGTTCGAGCGTGAGATACACGACTACTACGGAGTCGAGTTCGCTGGCAACCCCCACCTTCACACGACACTACTGCTGCCTGAAGAAGAAAAGCATTTCCCTCCCATGCTAAAAAAAGGAGAACACAGCCATGCATGACTTCGTTATGCCCATAGGGCCGCAGAGCCCAGCCATGAAAGAACCGATGCTGATAAAACTCAGGATAGACGGCAACACCATCAAAGACGTTGAAATGCGGCTCGGCTACACGCACAAGGGCATCGAAGGCCTGCTTGAAGGAAAAACGATAGACCAAGCAATGTACATCGCGTCGCGCATATGCGGAATATGCTCTATATCTCACGAGCGCGCCTACATCCGCACTGTGGAAGACATGATGCGTAAAGAAGCGCCTGAACGCGTGAAAGCAATACGCACCGTGCTCTTCGAGCTTGAAAGGATATCATCGCACATACTGTGGGCAGGATATCTCCTTCACGAAATAGGTTATGATGTCCTGTTCCAGTATTTCTGGAGGGAAAGGGAAAAAATACTCGACCTGTTCGAGGACATCTGCGGCAACCGCATACACAAAAACATATGCAAAGTTGGAACGCTGCGGTACGACATGACCGACGAGCAGGTGGAGAAAACGGTGGCCGTGCTGGACGAAGTCGAAAAAGAAATCAGGAAATACGAAAACGAGATAAAGCAGAACCACACCATCGCAAAAAGGCTCGAGAAAGTCGGAGTGATAACTAAGAGCAAGGCCGTTGAGTTCGGGCTCATCGGGCCGAACGCCCGCGCGAGCGGCGTCGGCCAGGACATCAGGAAAGCCGACCCGTACGACTCGTACGGCGAGATAAAGTTCGAAGCCATAACTGCGAAAAGCGGCGACTCCATGGACCGCGTGCTAGTCCGCATAGGCGAAATCTACGAGTCGATAAAAATCATAAAGCAGTGCGTCAAAAAAATGCCACCCTCCGAAATACCGAAGTTTTCGCTGACGCAGCTTGAAAAAGGGGAAGGAATCGGGCGCGTTGAAGCCCCTCGGGGCGAGCTTTTTTACTACGTGAAAGTCGCGGGCAGTAGGATAGAGAGGGTGAAAATCCGGACTCCCACCTTGGCCTACATAAAAATGCTTGAAGACATACTCAAAGGCGTCGAAATAGGCGACGTCCCTGTAATAATAGCTTCTATAGACCCCTGCTTCTCCTGCATGGAAAGGGTAATGGTCGAAAAAAAAGGAGTCAAAGAGTGGCTCACTGAAAAAGAATTCAGGAGAAAATACGCATGCAGAACCCAGTATTAAGCATACTTTACTTTGCAGTAGTGCCTTTGATCGCGATAATATTCGAAGGGCTGCATAGGAAGTTCATAGCGCGCTTCGAAAACAGGATAGGCCCGCCAATACTGCAGCCTTACTATGACTTGAGGAAGCTGTGGCGCAAGAAAACCCTCAATGACGGGAACGACCCTTTCTTCAGAAGCGCTCCTTTCTTGTATTTCCTGACGACTTACGCACTTTTCCTTCTCATCCCTTTCTCGATCATCAGCTTCGACTATGACTTTATTCTCCTAATTTACCTGACTATTCTCGGAAGCGCTTTCTACACACTTGCAGGAGTGAGCTCCGACTCGCCTTACGCGATAGTCGGGTCCATGAGAGAGATGATACTCATGGTGTGCTACGAAATAACGCTCGCCATAAGCGTTTTCACTTTCATGATTTTCTCAAAAAGCCTTTCATTGTCGGCGATGAATCCCAACTTACTCGTGCTCAGCCTGCCGCTTGCGTCAATAGCCCTCATTGCTTCGGCCATCGTCGAGCTCAAAATAACGCCTTTCGACACCGCCGAAGCTTCTACGGAAATCCTGTCTTCCATGGAAACCGAATACTCTGGAAAGGAGCTGTTCTTCATGGAAATCACAAAATACCTGAAAAGGCTGTTCTATGTGCTGCTTATCCCTTTACTATTTTTCGGCCTGAGCAACCCTGCGCTTTACGTCGCTGGCGGGCTCGCCGTGCTTTTGTGCCTGTCATTCACTCAGGCTTCAACGCCGAGATACCGCGTCGACCAGACGTTCACTTACTTGTTCATCATAATGGTGATCGCTTTAATCGAGTTCATCCGAGTAGTCGGTGGCTTCACATGGGCATTGCCTTAGACATCATTAAAAACTTTTTCAAAAAACCGTTCACTGAACGATACCCTTACGCCAAGAAAGAGCCTAAAGAAAGGTTCCGCGGAAGAATACTTTACGACTCGAAAAAATGCATCGGCTGCAGGCAGTGCTTCTTTAACTGCCCGGCGCACGCTATAACTTTCAAGAAGATGGGAAACATAAAATTTGACATGGGAAAGTGCATTTACTGCGGCCTATGTAGAGACGTCTGCCCTGTCAAGTGCATTCATTACACACACGAGTTCGAATATGCCGACTCTGACAAAAAAAAGCTAAGCGCCAACCTCGTGAAGTAACTCTTTCACCCTTGAAATAACAGAATCAAGCTCCTTTTTCATATCCTCTGTCAAGCCCGCTCCGTAGTCAACGTCCTTAGGCTGCACGCCTATGACGAAAACGCTCGTGCCGCGAGGGAGGGTTTTCTTAAGCGTTTCAAGAGGTATTGAATGAGTGCCGGCTGGGAACTCTTTCAGGTCGCGGAGCCTGAACAAGCGGACGCTGCCTGTTTTTTCGCCGAATTCCACTGCATCGACGAACACTATCTTCCTGTGCTTTCTCATTTCCGAAATGAACGACTCCGGCGTCGCCTCCGCGCTCACCGCGTTGAAGCCAACGAGGCGGTTGGCGACAATGTTCCCGATATCATCATCTCTTTTCAAGGGATTGCCGATTCCTACAATGAGCGCTGGCATTGAAAAACCCGCTACTTAAAAAAAATCAGATTACTTCTTGCCCCTCTCGAGGATGTCCTTTATTCTCTTATTCACTTCTTCCAAATCGGTGATAAATCTTGTCCTCAGTGCCATCGCCTGCAGCCTGTCCGGCCCTTCCTTCGTGGCTATCCTCGTAGTATCCTCTATTAACGACTTGTATCTATTCCGCAAAGCCGCAAGCTCCGAAAGCATCTCTTTTTCCTTTTTAGAGACACTTCTTGCCGCAGCTTGCGCTCTTAATTGCTCTTCTTCAAGCTTGCCAACGGCAAGCTTGCCTTCTCTCGCTTCTTTGACGAGCCTCTTCATACTTTCTCGGGTTTCTAAAAAAGTCTCTTTCTTGAACGCTTCTTTGCCTTTGCGCTTCTCCCTGAGTTCTTTCATTTTCTTTTCTTTCTCGCTTAAAGGGCCTCTTCTCACCATCTGCTCACCGAGAATATTTAGGAAAGAATGTTTTTAAAACATCTGGGGAAGCCACACTTCATTAAAAATACTTTTGAATTATTTCCTTGAACTCCCCTTCTGTTATCTTTTTGCAAATCTCCTTGTTGTGAACAAGAACAAAATCATTGAGATTCAAATCACTCATAAGCATGAACGGGGACAGCTCGAGTTTCTCGTCTCTCATCTCGCCGTTATAATAACGAACGCGGGTCGAAAGGATGTTGCAGTCGCCGCGCCGCTCGGCCTTAAAGCCCACGACCTGTGCCGGTAGCACCCTGCACTCTCTCTCGGAATTGTGCACCCTGAAGAAATACTCAAAAACATAGTTCGTGCGGTCGAAGAAAAAGCCCTTCTTTTGGACGGCGTCGAGCATTTTAAGGTACTCATCCTCAAACGTCTCGGACAAATCGACGTCCCTGAGCCGCCCGTTCTTCACGTCATAGATTACTTTGCCTTTAAGGCCTTCCTTGCCCTTAACGCCCGGAAGGCCTATTGCCACGAAAAGAGCCTTCTCAATATCATTGAGTTTCTTCATCCGAGAATCACGAGCAGAAAGTCACGCTACTTCGACGTCGTCCAGCGTCTTGTGGTTAGGGTTAACGGGGCAGTGCCACTCATTATTAGGCCCTTCCACCAGTAGAATAGTCAGCCCTTTTTCCAGAAAACATTGCCTGCATGTCGGTCGGAATTGCGCCATTTGAATTCACCGCTGTTAAATACGCGTCGCGCATTTAAAAAACCACCTGAACAAAAAAACAAAACAAAAAACATGCTGTCAAAAAAAACACAAAAACAATCTTTTTTTGAACATTTTTTTACGTCAATCGCTTTAAAGTTAAGAAATTTAACAAAAAGTATTTATACAAGAGGACACATAAGAAAGCAACAGAGAGGAAAAACAGCTCACCCAGCTGACTACTCTCTGCAGGGGCTACTCCCC
>JAVYMF010000037.1:0-5327 GCA_038736665.1 archaeon
GTTTTCGCGCCCGAATTTCAGTCGCATCTGCCTGGCAGCGTCCAGAAAAGGAATGTTCTCGTAGTCGCCGACAGTCCCACCGATTTCTATCAAAAAGATGTCAGAGCCTTCAGCATTCTTGATTATCCTGCTTTGAACCTCGTCCGTAAGATGAGGGATTATCTGCACTGTTTTTCCGAGAAAGTCGCCGCGTCTTTCTTTTTCTATCAAGCACTGGTAAACTTTTCCAGTCGTTAGATTGTGGTCTTTCGTCAGATTCACGTAAAGGAATCGCTCGTAATTGCCAATGTCTTGGTCGATTTCCCCACCGTCGGCTGTCACGAAAACTTCACCGTGCTCAGTCGGGCGCATTGTCCCGGCATCAATGTTGACGTACGGGTCGATTTTCATCGCCGAAACTTTGTAGCCCTTGCACATAAGCAACCGGCCTATCGACGAAGTGGTGATGCCCTTGCCTAAGCCACTCATCACTCCACCGGTAACGAATACGAACTTAGGCATGTTTCAATAAAGAGGGAGGGAACATATAAAAAACGAGCCGTTCGAAAATTTTATTCCTTGAACAGTGGCGCCTGTCAAAAATAAAATGCAGGCAGCCTGCTTTCGTACACCTTATTGTACACGACTTTCGGTTCGTCGGCGACGATTTTGCCAATCCATGCTGCGCCGTCAGCGTACTGTTTGGCGAACCACTCAAAAGCGCGTTCATGCACGAAAAAAACTCCGCGGTGGTAAGCCCAGGGCACGTGAACACGCGAGTTCACGAACAAATCGTAATCCACGACGCCTACAGGAACGGCGCGGGCGTTTATGCCGTAAGCATTGCAATAAGCCTGCACCAAGTATTCCTCGCCCTTGCACTGCAGATAAAGCTGCCGCCCACTTTTCCGAAACTCCCGTATCCCGTTATCACAGACCGCTTTAAGCGTCACGTGGTCTTTCGTTATGTCCAAAATTTTCCGGGCGCCTTCCGAGTCTTTCTGCTCTATCGCGAGTGCAGCCCAGTGTCCGCGCTTCCAGGCCATAAGGTCCACTTGGTAAGTTTGGCTGTCGCGCGGAAGCATGCGATTCTTACGAAACAATTGCTCACACTCTCGCTTCGTTGATTGATCGGCTTCCGCCAAGAATTCGGTTATCCTGCGTTGTTCAAGCCTGTGAACACACATAACATCGTATTGCTTCAGTGTTTCCAACAGCTGAAGCTCGCCTTCCAGACCCAGACCGTCACCGGTTACGATAACGAGAGTTTTGTTTATAAGCATTTTGTAAAGGTATGTTAATACTTTACGCGCAAAGTTTTTTTCGCTTGTACTGTAGATGCAGCTCATCGACTGCTCGTTTTCCGACTCTCGTTTTTCCGAAGCAGTAATGAGGCACTAGCGCTCCTGAAAATTTCCGGGGAATATGCAGGAGCTCGTGAATGATTGTTTTTTCCTTGTCTTCTTCGCTCATTCTGTCGTATTTTTCAGAGAGCACTTCGATGACGTAGTGCGGGCGCACGTCTAATGCCATCTGCCAGATTTTCGGAAGCTCCCAGATGCGCGCGTAAGCGTTCGCTTTCGAGCCCTCGCTGCGCATGTAGATGATTCTTGACGAGTCGATATGATTTAGCTCGAGTGTTCGCACTATTTCGCTGGCTTTTTCTTGGACGTCTGGCGCGTACTGGAGCCTCATAATTTGGTTACGCAAGCAAGGTTTATTAACACGCTCTTCGCAATTATTAACATGAAACTCAAAGCGCTTTCGTTGTTATTAGTAATTTCAGCAATATCTTTCGCCTACACCATCACGGCCTTCAACGACTCGGCTTCTTTTAAAGTTTTTTCTTTCGAAGCTCCAGGTTATACGAACAACATAGGCATAAGCGTTCCGAAGAACGCCACTGTATTCAACGCTAACCTGTCGCTTGAGGGCTTAATGGTTCCGAATGTTACGAACGTTACTTCTGGCTCGCCAAACGAGCACTTGCGTCATATTCAGATGATAAATTCAACCCTAGGTTTTATGATTGGAATCCCCACAGGGATAGGCTCTCCTGGATGCCAGCCATTGAGGTGCATGACTTTCTTCAAGTACAACGGGCGATACTGGTACAATTTCGTGAACTTCGACGCGATGAAATTCGCTATGCTTAACGAAACTTACGGTTGGGCGATCAACGGGACGCATTCACAGTCGTCAATTAATAGATGGAAAATCTGGCATTTTAATGGAACAGATTGGTACGAAGATTATTCTAATCCGGTAACGTCAATAAGATACTGGGACGTCAGCGTGTTCAATGAAACGCTTGCTTTGGCGGTGGCTTACCAACAGGCAGGATACCCTCACGTATATAGGTACAATGAGTCTGGTGACTGGAATAACGAGACACTGCCGGAAGGATTGAACACGTTTTACTTGTATGACTCAGCTTTTGCAAACGGCTCTTTAGCTTTTGTTGTCGGAAACAACGGCTATATAATGAAATGGGACGGCTCTTCTTGGTCCAACGAAACAAACCTTTTTGAAATCACTGACAATGACCTCATAGCAATTGATATGTACGATTCTTCACTTGGGTTTGCTGTTGGCCAGGACGGAGTGATACTAAGATGGAACGGAACAAAATGGGCGAACGACTCAAGCCCAGTATTCGGAAGCGGAGTGCAATTGACTGACGTGGATGTTTCAGCTCCGAACAGGGCTTACGCAGTCGGCTCAAGCGGAACGTTCCTTCGTTGGAACGGCTCTGAATGGTCAGAAATTGCTTCGTCTACAACAGAAAACTTGTGGGGCGTGTCGGACGTACCGGGAATCATTGATTACAACACGACTTTCGCGGTAGGTGATAACCTCGCCATAGTCCGCTACTGGGGATACCCGAACCGTGCGAGCATGGGAGTCATAAGCTCAAGAGACTGGAACCAGACAGGAACCGAGCTCGTTCAAGATACTGCTGATTTAAAAGAGCCCATCCAGAACTATGTCACTTCACCCAACTGCGCTGAAAGCGTGTGTTCCGTGCCTTTAAATCTGAGCATCGAAAGCCCGGGCATAATAAACATTTCCAACGTGAATGTGAATTACGGGACTACCATCACAGGAGCTGCTTCTGGCTTGTCTTTTAATTTAATCAACGGCACAAGCGCGCTTTCAAACGCAGTGCCGCAGGACTCTGACGTTTACGTGTACAGCGGGCTTACTTTAATTGCAAGAATAGGGATAAACTTTTCATTACAGCCCAACTACGCTGGCTGGACCGCAGAAGCAGGAGTTTCCCCGAACTCGCTTGCTTACGCGATTGCTGACCCGCTTTCAGACGCCGCCAACGCCATGAACACCAGCCAAAAAGCCATTTACGTAAAAGCGCACAACACAGGAACTTCAAAAGTGTGCGTGATTGACGACCCAAATGTTACTGTGTCAGCGCTTTCTCTTATAATCCGCGAAAGCCAATGCACGTCAGCAGGGGGAACAATACTGTCGCCGAGCACGGTCTCAGTGAACGGCGTGACTTACTTCGAAATTCCTAACGTCGAAAACTCCGGAGCAATACAAGTAATACGCGATGGAAGCACAGTCTCGCCGAGCGGCTTCGTAACAAACCCTCCAGGAACACCTTCAAGCAACAACGCTCCTTTCATCAGCGTTTTCTGGGTCAGCCCTCTCTCAGGCAACACTACGACGCAGTTCACGTACTACGCTGAAATAATCGACCCTGACAATGACACGATAACGAACGCATTAGTGTTCGTCGACGGGCAGGCATTCAAGCTGAACGAAATGTACCCAAGCGACTTTGACACGAGAGACGGAAAAGCTTATTACTTCACTACCACGCTCGGTGCCGGTGAGCATGACTACCAGTTCAAAGCCATGGACGGAATCGACTGGGGCGCAACCGTAAGAGAACAAGGCCCGAGCGTTAAACCAGCCGCCCCGCAGCCGCAGGTGAAAGTGCCTGTAACGGCAGCGCCGGGATACACCCTCGCAATGGTGCTGCTTGTCTTCGCTTTCTCGGTTATTCTCGTGCTCGGAATGCGCAAGAACAAGTAAAACCCCGTTCATTTTTGTTTATATACTTTTCGCTTGCGATAGCCTTAAATACGCTGTTTTGAGTAATTTTCAACAACGAATTGTGGAGGTTTTTTCAAATGGTGCAGGCTTACTGCGTAAAATGCAAGGCAAAAAGAGAAATAAGCAACCCGAAACCAGTGACAATGAAGAACGGGAAGAAAGCCACTAAAGGCGTGTGCCCGAAGTGCGGCACGGGAATGTACAGAATCGGCGGATAAATTTCTCGCTCATTAAACCGGAAAGGTGGTTTTCCGCCTTTCCTATACTATTTTTGAACCTTTTTAAACTATTTTAGCCTCATATTATAATTATGCTTGAGCGCTATAAAGCGAAAAGAAACTTAAAGCTATTTCAGAAAGCTTTCGAGGCAATGCCTTCGGCTATTGACAGGGGTATAGCCGGAGAGCGCAGGCGGTTTCTGACTCCTTCTGACTTAAGGAAAGTCCGCAAAGGGCTTAAAATACTGAAGCCGCGTCTTGAAGCCAGAGGGGAAAAAGAACTCCTTGAGAAAGTAGACGAGGCGCTGGCCAGCATAAAGGAAGGGAATTACGCCAGGTTTTCAAAAGCTTTCCAGGATTATGAAACGCTTAGAAATATATCAGCCCACGCCAATCTTCCTTTAAACCATGAAAGAAAAGAGTGAGGCAGGGTTCTTGAAAAAAGGTTGGGCGAGAAAGTAGACTTCCTGACGAGCACTCTTTGCTGAATAATAAGATAGGAGGAAGAGAAAAAGGCATTTACAATTATTCGCCTGCAACTGTTCCTCCTGTTGGAATGCTGAAACATTTTGACTCTAAGTCGGGAATGAAAGTGCTTTACAAAAAACCCGAGCAGACCTTAAAGCATGAAAACGCGCATGCCAGGTTCAATGAAGCATTGGTTGAATCAGGAATCAGCGATTTGCTTGTAATCGAAGGAAGTAAAAGCAGGAGAGTCACGCCTGAACAGTTCAAGGACATGGTAAGCAAAAAGAAAGTAGGGTATTACCTTAAAACGAACCTGTCCGAAAAAGAAAAATACGCTCTTGCCGCTCTTAACGAAGCATTTGCTATACTCAGCGACGGCTCATCCGAAATTCTGAGGAATGCCGAGTTAGATAAGTCGAGAACTTCAGCGAACTATCACAGAGGCGAATTCTATGCCGCAAAAGCGGCTAAGAAAAATCTCGCGCTGATTTCATAATAAACGAGTTGAAGCGCGGCAAAAAGCCAACAGAAATAATAAAAGAGTTAATGAGTTAAAGTGGACTCTGGGGGACTTTCCAGGGG
>JAVYMF010000038.1:0-5164 GCA_038736665.1 archaeon
CTTTGAGGAAGGCCTCTTCAAGAAGCCTGAAGTGGTTGCTGCTTTCTGAAACAAGAACATTGAGCAAACGCTTTGCTTCCAGTTCTTTGTCTTTTGGCAGGCGGTACTCCTGTATTTTCTCGTTCATCAAAACGCTGAGCTCCGGCAAAAAGCGCTCCTCGTAGTTCATAGCGAAATGAATCATTTGAAGCATTTCTGTTTTCGACACCATAAGCATAATACGAGGCCTTTCTTAAAAAGCATGCCGGGTGGTATAAAAATTCAGGAAGCGTAATTTAAGCCATGGTTACGCAGGCGCGGCTCGCGAGGATAAAAGAGCTCATCGAATGGCTTAACAAGACAAGTTGCTCGAGAAGAGCAGACAGCCTTGAAGCGTTCGCGAGGGCGAAAAAAGTATCGTATGAAACTGTCAAGAACGATGCTATCGCGCTCGGCTACGCTGTCACTCCTGGGTTTGATATCAGGACAGTCCCGCGCTCGCACAGGAGAGAAGCGCGGGCCCTGCGCGAAGCCATAAGGAGGGGTGAAATAAGCGAAGCTGATGCCGGCGCTTCTGTTTTTGACTTCATAATGATGAACCCCGTTTCTGACGTCGAGCGCCTTAACAGGCTCTATCCGTTGAATGACAAGTACTATCGTGAAATGCAGGGAAGGATAGCTGAGATGGCGCAGAAAATAGCTGAAGCAAAAGTCGAAAGAGGAACCCATCCTGTAAGAGCCCAGTCAGAGGCATGGAGGGACGTCGGAAACAAGATACACAACGAAATCGAAGAAGCGGTCAGAACGCTTCCCGCTGGAGAGCTGGAAAACGCAGTGCGCGAGATATGGGAAAACAACTTCCTGAGAATGCAGGCAGAGCTTAATTACGCGAGAGGGCAGACAAAAGCAGTCAACAGACTTGGCTATGAGCTCAGCAGGAAAAACAAAGGAATAAGCATGCCTATTTGGTGGCGCGATTTTCTTGTCGAGAGATATGGAAAAGAAAAAGTCGAAAAAATGACTCCTGAAGAAATTTTCAGGAGAATGCAGAGCGATTACAAGAACCTGAAAAGGCACAGCAGGCCGGGCAAAGAGAGAGGAGTGCCGAAGGACTTTAAAACAGCCCTGAAAAAAATAAAAAATGACATCAAGTACCGCGAATTCAGCGCCGCCGGCCGGCACTATCACGCGGGGGACGTCATTTGGAAGGAGCTTAAGGAAAAAGAAAAAAGCCTTCCTGAAAAGCTGAGAAGCGGCAGAAAGAAAAGGTAAAAGCTTTAAATAATCATGGGGATTGTTCTTAGGGTATGAAAACACAGCGCTTCGTTCTTGATACTTCCGCGTTCACAGGAGTAAGCATGCCCAAGAAAGGCATTGAAAAACGGATTCTGAAGATGATAAAGCTCATTTCAGACGCGAAGAGCGCGAGCGTGACGTGCTACTGCCCTCCGAGCGTGTGGAAAGAACTACGCGGCATGCTTGAGAACAAAAAAATACCGGCTAAAGAGATAAAGAAGCTGGACGCTTGGCTTGTCAAGAAAACCCCCTCCGTAAGCGAGATTGACGTACCTTCAGAGTTCCTGTACGAGTACGTCAGTGAAGTGCGCGAACGCTTTAACCGCGGCCTGCGTGAAGCTGAGAAGGCCGTGCTCGCGAAAGGAGGAAACAGGCCTGACGATATCGTAATTCGCGATCTGCGGGAGAACTACAAGAAAAACATGCGGCAAGGCATTCTTGATTCTATTGAGGACTTGGAAATTTTGCTGCTCGCGAAAGAGCTGGATGCCGGCGTTGTGACCGGCGATGACGGGATAAGGAAGTGGGCAAATAAATGGGGAATCCGGCTCGTTGACCACGGAATTTTTCCTGAATTGCTGCAGGAATACGTGAAAAAAAGGAGATGAAGAAATGAAGTTTGCTTTGGTTGTATGCGCCGTGCTTGCGACGGCGTTCGCGATCGGCTGCATCGGGCAAGGCGGTCCTGATGAAACAGGCGCGAAGGACTGCGGAACAGACTTAGCGTGCATTAAGGCATCTTGGGGCGCTTGCGAGAAAGCGAAGGTGCGCACTACTCAAGAAGTTGAGGGTATCACGCTGAAAATGTATGGTCTTGTGAAAGGAGGAACGTCTGACGCATGCAGCGTTTACTTAAAAGTAGAGGACATAATAGTCCCTGAGAACGCCCCTCTGGAACAGAAGCTCGGCGCTGAAACGCTGATTAAAGGCAAGGACATGACTTGCGTAGCACCTGTTGATCAGGACGTTATGGCCTTAAGCGTCGATGACTTAAGCAAATGCTCAGGTAGTCTGGCGGACTCAATTAACACAATCCGAGGCATCACTGGAAAGTAAAAAATCATTGCTTTCCGTACTGGTAGACGAACGGCTTGGTCTCGGTGCTGTACTCTTCGAGAATCATTTTGTCCATCTGGAAAGGCATGGATTTTTCGAACGCTTCACGAGCAGCGTCAAGCTTGCGCTCGCTTTCAGCGTAGATAGTCATTATTTTTTGGCCTTTTGAAATCTTGTCGCCTTTCTCAGCGTACATGTAAAGCCCAGCGCCTGGGTCTTTCGGCGCGCCTGCAAGACGGGCTATCGAGTTTATGGCGTTTATGTCAATCAAGTGAATGCGGCCTGATTCGGGAGAGATGATGTCCACTTTTTTGGGCGCTATGCAAATGTCTTCTGGCTTGACTTTGGCGTCGCCACCTTGCGCGTCTATTATTTCTCGGAACTTTTCAAGCGCCTTCCCGCTGCTTAAAATAGTTTCAGCAAGCGCCTGGCCCTCACCTTCTCTTGCTTTGCCGCCCATTTCAAGAAGCAGGCCGCTCATCACGAGCCCTTTTTCAATCAGGTCAGGGCTGACGTTCTCGCCGGACAGTATTTTCAGCACTTCGCGCGCTTCAATCGCGGGCCCGACAGCGAAGCCTATAGGGTCGTAGCCAGGCGTTAGAATGCAGTGTACCTCCATGTCCATCTTCATCCCTAAATCCATGAAGTCCTTGGCGAGCAACTCCGCGTCGCGCCTATTGACTATTTTCGTGCCTGCGCCGATAGGAATGTCTATCAGAACATGAGTTGCACCCACTGCTTTTTTCTTAGCAAGAATAGAAGCGAGGAGCATGCCGCGAGGGTCTAGCTTCAGCGGGTTGCGTATCTTTATGAGCTTGTCGTCCGCGGCCGCGAGATTAACTCCTCCCCCCCAGACGAGGCAACCGTTCGTCTTAAGAACGACTTTTTCGATTTCTTTCTCGTCAAGGTTCACCGGAGCGAGCACTTCCATAGCGTCAGCTGTGCCAGCAGGCGACGTGATGCTGCGCGACGATGTTTTGGGTATGGTTAGCCCCGCCGCGGCGACTATCGGAACTATTAGCATTGACGTTTTGTTGCCTGGGACT
Organism: archaeon; assembly: GCA_038736665.1. Taxonomy (GTDB): domain Archaea; phylum B1Sed10-29; class B1Sed10-29; order B1Sed10-29; family JAJRYS01; genus JAVYMF01. Next base: position 3,378 of record JAVYMF010000038.1, read on the forward strand.
CCTCCGATGGAGTGCTTGTCCATTATAGGCTTGCGTTTTATGCTGAGCTTCGTGCCCGAAGCAAGTATGCTTTTCGTGAGGCTTATTGTTTCCGAGTAGTCAAGTCCTCGCACGTAAGAACTAACAATGAAAGCAGTTAGTTCCGTTTCAGAAAGCTCATCATTCATCAAGTCCCTGATAATCTCTGATATTTCCTGGTCGGAAAGCTGCATTCCGTCCAGTTTTTTTCTTATGTAAGAAACAGAAAGCGGTTTTTCCACTGGCTCGACGCGCACTTTCTGGCCGTCCTTAAGCTTTAGTTTTTTAGTCAGCTCTTGGAAACAGGCTATTTGGTTTTTTTTCACGTACGTCTCCGTGAGTTGCACGAGCGCCACGGCCTCGTTGCCGTTAGTCGAGACTTTGACCCTGTCCATTTCAGTCACGTCAATATCCTGCGCGTCTTCCTTGTTCAAGACGATGGTGTTCTTGCCGCCTGACGTAACGTCAATCGTTTTCACTTTGAACTCGTACTTCATATCATCAGTTCCAAAGCTTGCTTCGGAGTCATTGACTTTTTGATGCCTAGCTTTCTCGCTGCCTTGCTCACGTAATATATCTTTCCGTTCAGCATTTTGTCGAATGAATTCACGCCTTTTATAATGACAGCGGCGTCTTTCAAGCGCTCGACAGTTTCCGGTGAGATGTAACCGCAAGCCAGATAGCCTTTCTCGCCGCGGATGATCACGAGCTTCGTGTGCGGCATATTGATCATTATACCCATGGCCGCGCCGTTCCTCGTTTCGATTATGTCAGTTTCTACCACTAAATCATCCACCGATATGTGTGCTCTACTGTAGAAAAGACGCTGTAAGGATTTAAAATTCCTTGCTCCGTCAAAACGAACGAAATGTATTCCGGGGGGGTGACGTCAAAAGCGGGGTTCTCGACAGTGACGTTCTTGTGCTTCTCCCCCCATACTTCTTTCGCGTCGCGCTCCTCAATCGGCTCCAGCGCGCCGCTTACCGTGTCAGGGTCGAACTTCAACAGCTCCGACGCGACACCGAACTCTGTCCTGGCCTCATGCGCGGCGAGAGCCAGCATGGAAGTTCCTATCTTGTTCACCACATGGCCGTCGGCAGTGATTGCGTCGGCGCCGACGAGGCACAGGTCAGCGTCGTTGACGTAAGACCTCATCGCCGAGTCAACTATTAGCGTAACAGGAATGCCGTAACCGGAGAGCTCCGCGGCCGTTATCCTGCCCTGGAAAAGAGGCCGCGCTTCGCAGGCGATGACGCGGAACTTTTTCCCTTCTTGCCTGGCTTTTTTAAGGACTCTCATAACCGCAGAAGAATGGCAGTGCGTCATGACCACTGAATCTTCTTTTATCCTGCGCGCGCCTATTTCGGCTATCCTGTCCAAAGCGGAGTCAATCATTATCTCATAAGCTTTCACTGCCTGCTTCACCGTCAATCCGGCGCTTGTCTTGTAACGCACGTACTTGAGCCCGTTCCTCATCATGGGCTCAGTTGGGCGGGACTTAACCAAAAAATCAGCCGCTTCAACGAGCGCTTTTTTAGAACGCACGCTTTCCAATGACTTCAAGGCAGCCATCGCAACGTTGGTCGCTCCTTGAACGCGCAGCGTCTTTATGTCATTGAATGCCTTCTTCACTTCGGCGCTTACCATCGCTTATCACTTAAACTATCGTACTTTAAAGCTTTTTCCAAATGCCTGCTTCAGCTGGCGCATGCGCTCCACGTCAATCCTTTTCACAACGCCGACCGGTTTTTTTCCGTCGTATATGACAG
>JAVYMF010000039.1:0-5096 GCA_038736665.1 archaeon
GTGCAATAATCGTTCGGCGTGCGCCTTGCCGCGCTCTACTTTTTCGAGCACGTTATCGTTCGCGTCGACGTGATACAAGAACTCTTCCATAACATCAAGGCCGTTTTTCCCAAGTTTTTCCCGCTGTAGCTTGCACAGCGAAAAAAGCTGGTGCAGGGGGAGCGATTTGAACGCTCGAACCCACTAAGGGAATGGATCTTGAGTCCATCACGTTTGGCCACTTCGTTACCCCTGCATTATTCTAATTTAATGCAGCCTCATGTTTATAAACGCGCTTAAATGGCAAGCGTTCATTTGTTTTTAGGGAAGATAGGCAACCATTTTTATACCTGCTCGCCTTTTACTAAGCAAAGGTGATTAGAATGATTCAACTTTTTGTGTGCAAGATTTGCGGCGAGCCGTACCTCGGCGAGCGCTCCCCGGCGGACTGCCCGTACTGCGGAGCGCCAAGAAAGTACGTGAAGCCGTACGGAGAATATTCGCAATTGTGGAAGGACGCGAAATTAACAAGCGTCGAAAAAGAAAACCTTACGAAAGCGCTGGCTGCTGAAGTTAACGCTATGTATTACTACGACAAGGTAGCGAAAACGCAGGAAAAGTACTCGAAGTACAACCGCTTCTTCAAAAGAATATCGACCGTAGAGCAGGAGCACATAAGCACGATAGTCAAGTTCCTGAACATACCGTCGCCTGAGCTTAAAGGCGAAGAACCTAAGGGAAGCATCGAAAAGGACATCGAACGCACTAAACAACTCGAGGCCGAAGCAGTGCGCGACTACACGGCGTTCGTCACTTCTTCGAAGCACCGCCCTGTGAAAACTTTGTTCAAGGCGCTTTTGCACGCCGAGCAGGGCCACTTTGACTTCCTGGACAAGAAGCAGTGATGGCATGCATAGGATACTCGGGCTGAAGTACCCGAAAACAAGCATTCTCTTGTTTTCGCTGGTGCTTTCTTACTTTTTTTTCTCGGTTTTCCCGGCAGAGGGCATCATAAGGCATGCCGGCGTCGTCGAGGAGCTGAGCGCCTTCGTGGCGGGAATTATGTTCGCTTTCGGGTTTACAGCCCCGTTGGCAGCAGGCTTTTTCATAACTCTTAACCCAGGTAACGTTCTCGTTGCTGCTTTGTTCGGCGGAGCGGGAGCGCTTTTATCTGATTTAGTAATATTCAACGTTATAAGGATCTCTTTCAGGAAAGAGATGCTCAAACTGAACAATGACTTCAAAAAAGATAAGCTAAGAAACAAAATCCTAAAAAATCCGCTGTTCAAGAAACTGACCAGCCAAGCAAAGTGGGCAATTACGCCTAAAATAAAGAGCTATTTGCTTTATGCGTTCGCGGGAATAGCGATAGCTTCCCCACTGCCTGACGAGCTGGGAATAATACTGCTTGCAGGGCTAACGAGGATAAAGCAGAAAAAATTAGCAGTAATAAGTTTCGCGCTAAACACTCTCGGCATACTTGCGCTTATTTTAATCTAGCGGATCACGTTTCCGTAAATCGCGTGGTTCTTTTTCTTGCAATACGCCCAAAGTCTGTCGCCGTACGACCAGTGCCACCATTCCAGGGGATAATTAACGAATCCTGCTTTCTTCATAGCTTTTACAAGAATCATGCGGTTATTGCGGGCTTTCTTGCTGATTTTTTCAGAGAAAGTTCTGGATGCCGAGCTCAAGTTAGACGGGCCCATGTCTAGTTTCCTGCCGTTTTTACCGAGGACTGTAACATCAACGGCGCCCCCTGTGACGTGCGGCGGCGCCAATCCGGGGTCAGCGACGTAAACAGTGCAGTACTCGTTCAACTTTTTAGAGCTCCATTTCGGGTGGCGTTTTTTCATTGTCCTCCGGAAGCCCTCATAAAGCTCTTTCTGTTTTTTCATCGAGCGATAAGCGTCAGTAACCCTCAAGCAATACCCTTTAGGGAGATAACTGTTCGCTTTCACCAAGCGCTTCGCGACGCCCTCGCGCACCATTAGGTTCTTCCAGTAAACGCTTAAGCCAGGGCAAGCGTCAGCGATGCGCACGAGCGGCTCGCCGTTATCCATAACGGATATTTTCTTCTTAAGCTCCTTGTCAGAAGGAAAATCCATAAAAAATAAGACGCAAAATGAGTATAAAAACAAAAACGAGAAAAGCCCCTAGAGGGATTCAAGCAGAAAAGACAACCTTCGGGTTTTCTTTCTCTACTATCTTTCCAAAGCAGAAGCATTACAATTCTTGCAGAAGCCTCGAGAGGGATTTGAACCCTCGACCTCCTGTTGTCTCCCCTTCCTCATTTAGGTTTTGCCCAGCAAAAAGGTTACGAGACAGGCGCACTACCACTGTGCAATCGAGGCAACGCTCAATATTATGCGACAAGCTTATTAAAAAAGCAGCGCATAATAAAGTTATGCCTGATAATAAAAAGACAAGGAGAAAGACCAACAGAGAAATTAGGATAGCGCCTGTTTTTGAGAAGTACGGTGAGTACCAAGGCATTTTCAAAGCCCTGCTTAAAGAACCTACGTTTCAAAGAATACTCTTCGAAAAAGGGGCTGCCGAAGCAGACAAAGCAGCAGCTTCATTCATAAGCGCGATCAAAGGAAAAAAAGTCGGCTTTGAAGCTGTCCAAACCGCCCGTTCTGGAAAGTTCCATAATGGAACGCAGATCATGCCCCCCTTAAAATCCATTAGGAAAACCAGAATGAAACTATTGGCCGATGAAATTACTCGCGAGTACAAACAAATAAAAAAACAAAACTCAAAAATCACCAAACAAGAAGCCGCTCGAATAATCGGAGAAAAACACGGTTTCAGCAGCGATTATGTGCAAAAGCTTATAAAAACCAAGGAAAAAAAGCAGGAGTTCACTGAAAGCGAAAGAGAAAAGATGATAGAAACCAAGCAGACAAGATCATTCACCAACATGGGCGAAGCCCGCGGTCTCCTCTCTGCATTCAAGAAAGTGCCTGAAACAGCGAAAATACGAAAAGAAAAAGGGATACAGGCTTTGGACGAACAGGTTGCTTTCGCCATGGGCGTTTCTAAAAAGACAATAAAGAGCTACAGGCTCGGCAAAATCGACAAACAGCAAATACTTAAACCAACAGAGAAAGGCCTTGATTTCGCGGGAAAAAAAGCTCTCGCCGAGAGAGAAAAAAGAAAGCAAAAAAACTTACTAAATTATTTATGGCAGACAAACCGAGGAGAGTATATGACACTGAAATACGGCTCAGAAGAAGAAAAAAAAGCAATCAGAAGAAGATATCCTGGATACTATTGAAAAACAAAAAGCATAATCACCAGCAACAGTTTAAACTCTATTTTGCACAGCGGAAAAAGCTGAGCGCCGGCAGCAGGATTTGAACCTGCGAGCCCCGGAGGGCAATGGCTTTCGCGTCCCAGGCTGATTGTTAGGATTTCGAGACCATCGCATTGACCGCTCTGCCATGCCGGCATTGATTTCCAGGGTATTGTATTAGATAATAACGTATTTATACTTTGTTCAGCACAATAATACGCGATTATAATCAACGCATCTACTTATTAAAAAAGAGGGTGACGCACTTGAAAAGATTAATCGACGCAGCGCTTGACAACAGCACCAAACAAGAAACTGGTTCTGCAGACAGCATTATTGAAGCAGAAGAAGGCAGACTCGCGAACGTGAAAAAAACAGAAGGCAAGAAAATAAAAATACAGCAGAAAAACGCAGGACACATGACGGACGATGAGCTGCGCGCCGCATTGGAAAGCGCTATGGCTCACGTGAAAGTTGTGGGAGCGGGCGGCTCGGGAAACAACACCATGGCAAGGATGCACGAAATAGGCATTCACGGGGCGGAATTAATCGCAATTAACACTGACGCCCAGCACCTCCTTATAACGCCTGCCGAGAAAAAAATACTCATCGGAAAAGAGCTAACACGCGGGCTAGGAGCGGGCTCAAATCCTGACGTTGGAGAAGGAGCAGCGAAGGAAAGCATTGAAGACCTGGCAGCAGCTCTTCATGACGCGGACCTTGTTTTCATCACGTGCGGATTAGGAGGAGGCACCGGAACTGGCTCTGCGCCGATAGTAGCCCAAGTCGCGCGCGACATAGGCGCATTAAGCGTGGGAATCGTCACGCTTCCTTTCAGCGTCGAAGGTAAGAAAAGAATGGAAAACGCGCTTGGGGGGCTGCAGAAACTCCGGAAGGACTGCGACACAGTAATAGTTATACCTAACGACAAGCTCCTGGAAATCGTGCCTGAACTGCCTCTGAACGCCGCTTTCAAGGTCGCGGACGAAGTGCTGTCCAACGCCGTGAAAGGAATAACCGAAATGATTACCAAGCCGGGACTCGTTAACCTTGACTTCGCTGACGTGCGAACGATCCTGGGCAACGGAGGAGCAGCGATGATCGGCCTGGGCGAGTCGACGAGCGATGCAGTAGGCGAAACGCGCGCATTAGAAGCCGTGGAAGAAGCGCTCAATTCCCCTCTATTGGACGTGGACGTTTCGAACGCGGACCGCGCGCTGATTAACGTCATCGGCGGGCCTGACATGACTCTGCGGGAAGCGGAAGTAATCTGCGAAGCCGTAGCGTCAAAAATACACAGCAACGCGCACATCATTTGGGGAGCAATGATCAACGACTCTATGCCAAAAAAGTGCGTGCAGACAATGGTTGTTATTGCTGGCGGGAAAATACCGTACATCGATGCCATAGAAAAAGCGCAAGTAAGCGGACCCGACCTGGACGTCGACTACGTGAAATAAAGAATAAAAAGTGCGCACTACAACAACCATCGCCCTTTTTATACCCCCTGCGACACAATTATTTTCACAACACAGCCCACTTAGAGGAATAACGCGAAACAAGTGAAATAAAATGAACGCAAAGCAAAAAATCAAAGACTTCTTGTCAAACGCAGTAAGAGTGCTGCGACTGACGACGAAGCCCAAGAAAGACGAGTTCTGGACAGTCGCGAAAATAACAGGCCTCGGAATAATTGTCCTTGGATTCGTGGGGTACGTTGTCGACAGCATTCGTTTTCTTCTGGGCGGATGAACAATAAACAGAAGCATAAAAGGTATTGCACATGCTTTTCGGAGTGCGCACCACAATAGGGCAGGAA
>JAVYMF010000040.1:0-2490 GCA_038736665.1 archaeon
GTGAAGTCGCCCGTGCCAAGCAAGTTTACTCCTTTGGTTTTCGCCGCGTCAGACAGGTCCCTTATATTCATCTGCGGGGACGTGGCGCGCGAATACTTCGAGTGCAAGTGCAGGTCGGCTATGAGTTCCATGAGAATTAATACGGTCGCCTTGAATAATAATGTTAGCACAACTTAGTAGCGCCCTCATATATAGCGGCGGAGTTACCTGTTTTGCAGCACCCGACTGCCCCTGGGAAGAGCTCGCGACCCGTCACGTCAGAGCACTGTTTTTCGCATGCTTTGCAGTCGTATAACGGGTCCAAGAACAGCGAGAAAGCGCATTGCTTGGCTGCTGTTTGGCAGTAGGAGTATTCCACGGACGTTTTCGTGGCTCCTGACTGCGTCAGCAGGGCGACGGCCACTGTCGCTACTAGGAGAATGGCTGCTGCAAGTATGAGGTATTCCAGCGAGCCTTGAGCGCTGTCGCCCTTGGATTTCATGAATAGGAGAACGAAGAGTTAGTATTTAAAGCATTTACCGGATGTACGTCAGGTTCTTGCTGTCAGCGGCAGGTATAACGTCTGGCTGCTGCGCTTTTTGGATGTTTTCCAAGCGCTTTATCATTTCTTCCACTTCGGACGCCTTCTTGTCCAGTCCGTCGAGCTTTATTTTCAGGTCAAGCGATTCGCAGACCACACGCAGGACGCTTTTCGCGGCGCGCGGATCGATGTAGTTGCCGTGCGTTTCCCCCATCAGGCAGATGCCGCGCATGCCGCGCAGCTGGCCTAGCCCAAGCAGTAGCCCTGCCACGCCGACGATGGCTCCTGAGACTTTTTCGAACTCGACGCCGTATTTAAAGAATTCTTTTGTCATCTTCTTGTCTGTTACTGCTCCGAATACTCGCGGCTCTTTGGCCATTCTCTGCATTCCGTAGCCTCCGAGCGTGTAAATCATCCTGCAGCCGTGCTCTTCCGCGATGTCCAGTATTGAGCCGCATAAAGCGTATTGCGATTGTACAGTTAGGCCTTGGTCGTCACCGACGAGTATTATCAGGTCTCTTTGGCTTTTTTTCTCGGCTTTCCAGTAGTAGAACTCGTTGCGCCTCATTCTGAGAGTCCCGTCAGGCATTATCTGCGCTTGCGGCGGGAAGTCCGGTGAGTATAGTTCGGCGAATTTTTTTGCCTGCAATTCATTGACGAGGTGTTCTGCGCCAAGGCGGCCGACCAGCCCGAGCCCAGGTAGGCCTTCTATCAAAACAGGGTTTTTTAGTTTAGGCTGCTCGAGAACGTGCGTTTCGTTTTCTTTCATAGCAATCATGCGCCGTAAATCGCTTTTCTGCGCTGTTTTCCATACTTGTCAGTTGATGAGTATTTAGGCGGCTCTGGGTTAAATACTTTCGCGCCGCATGAAGCGCACGGGTCGCTGATTGTATAATGCCCTTTCTCGCATTTAAGGATCTTGTAGTGCTTATTGCTCTTTTTTTCGCTCAAAAGAGCCCTCTCCCCCGAGCTTTTTAATTTCAGAGACTACTGCGTCGGCAATCTTTTTCAGCTTCTTTTCCGCTGTTTCGTAGTCTATAGCTTTGACCTTCAGCCTGTACTTTGGCGCGGAAACGTATTCTATCGTCGCGCCTTCAGCTTTAGCGAGGGACTTTTTTATCGCTTCGATGCCGTCAGGCGCGTTCGAAGAAAGAATAAGCGTGCCGTCCACTTCCACTTCGGGCGACGAGATTGATTTCCTCGCGAACTCAGTGATGGCTTTTTTCCACTTCGCGGGGATGTTCGTTCCTGAGAACGCGTCTTCACCGTACACGCTCGCGTTCTCGAATGCCGAGAACAGGTCCCCGAACTCAGCTGACAGCGGCAGCGCGATTTTAGCGTAGGACTCTTTGAAGTCCTCCTTGAGGTCCTTGCATATTTTTTCGAAGATTTTGTCGGCTTTTTTCTCGCGCTTGTAGTCTTCATTCTTGCGTTTTTCCATCTGCGGCGAGACGTCCCGCAGTGACAAGTCAATAAGACCTTTTTGGGCATCTATTGCTTTGACTTTCGCGACGCGTAGCTGCCCCTCTGATACCACGCTGCGGATGTTTTTCACCCACGAGCTGGATATTTTTGAAATGTGTATGAAGCCCTCTTTTCCAGGGTATTCCAGTAAGTCTGCCAGGGCTCCGTAATTGGCGATTCTTTTTATTTTCACGACGACTATGTCGTCGACTCCTGGCATTGCTTTTAGCTTCATCGCTTCAACTCTGGATATAAGAATGAAAAAGAGTTATTCTAGCACCTTGGCTGTCTTTGAAAGCACTTTAGCGAGGCCTGCTCCTGGCTTAACCAGAGGCTTGCCGCAGACAAGACAGTTGACGTCATGCGAAGCCGCGTTGAACGTGACCTGCTCGCTGCCGCAGTCGTCGCACTTCACTCTCAGGAACTTGGACTTTGGCTGCGGAACGCTTGCTTTTTTCATGTGACCACCGGAATATTTACTCTTTCTTTATTTCCACCATTTTCTT
>JAVYMF010000040.1:2500-4958 GCA_038736665.1 archaeon
TTAGCGATTGGCCTCTGCTGTTTTTTCTTGCAGACCGTGCATTCAAGCATCGCGACGCTCTTGTGTGTCTGCTTGACTGGTGTTTTTTTCGCTCCAACTTTTGAAGTGTAACCGCGCGTTTTCCTCAGGTGTTTCGCCTGGCCGAAGGAGGTCTTCCTCGCTTTTGCCGGCGATTTTTTCATTGAAATCTTCTTGACGGTGTTCGGAGTGTGCTTCCTGCATTTCGGGCAGTAAGTGTTTATCATCTTGGGGATGTTCATCTGTTTCACCTTTTGGCGCCATTTCTTATATTATCTCAGCGAATTTTTTCTCAGAAAGAAGAGCCGCCTCCCGCTCGGGTAACCTCTTTATTTCGTTCGCTTCGAACGGGCCTAACTCTTTCATGTCAGAAGAAACAAACTTCGGGATGTTCTTCAATATTCTAACCAGAACCATATTTAAATCTTGCGAGACGTCGCCCACTGCGCTTACTTTCTCTTTAAGCACGTCGGACGCATCCACGGCAGGCGTAACTCTCTCACCAGCCAGTATCCTTTCAAAGCCCTCTCTGTTCTCACGCAGGGAGCGGACAAGCCCGTCGAGAAGGGCTTTTTCCGTTTCAACGGCGTTGCTTTCTTTCATTTCCTTGTTGCGGGAGCAGCGCAGCGCTTTCATAAGTATTTTTTGCTCGCGCCTCTCAAAAACGTCCAACGCGACTTTTTTTATGTTTTCAAGCGTTTTCGAGTCCTCGGAAGAGCGCGTTTTCTCGTAGCGCTCCGACGCTTCGCGGATAAGAGCCACAAGGTCCGTGTAAAAAGTCGGCGGCAGCTCCGAAAGAGAAGTCATGCCGCGCTCAATCCTCTGGTACTTCCTTAATGCCTCGTAATCCAAATGCAACCACCGAAAAACAAGCGGTAATATTCTGTAAGAACTTGTTTTTAACCATTCACTTCAGCTTTTCCCTTGCATGCCAGCAGCATCGCGGCGTACTCCGGCACGCTCGCCGCCTCGCTTTTCTTGAAAGGGCCGAAAGAAGCTTCTTTCAGCGCGAACCCACTCACGTCCTCGTTAAGCGAGATTTTCACGGGCTGGTCGCTGAACACCACCGAGTCCCGGAACGGGTTGAAAGAGCCGATGTCCTTCACGTAATCGCAGAGCAGGGATGAACCCCCGTGGACAGTCGAAGGCAGCCGTATCAAGCGCGAAAGGTCCAGAGTGACGCTCTGGTCTATGTCAGCGTTCAACGAGAGCTTCGCTTCGTTCAGTATCTTTTCCCACGCTGACGGCGCGCCTCGGAAGAAGTCAAAGTTTCCGGCGCGAATTTTTTCCTCGACGGCCATCTTGTCCGAGAATCTTTTTTCTTCTGACTTGAGTGCATGCTGCAAAGCCGCCCGCGCCAAGCGCCCTTTCCAGCCGAACGCGTCCAAAGACGGCTTTTCCTTCAAGAACCTCGCGAAATCAAAGCCGTTACCCTGAACGTAATCTACAATCTCCCTCCTAGCTACGGCGTTCAGCGGGCGGACGGCTTCATTCTCAACGAAAATGTGGAAGCCGCGGCTTCCTGAAAAAGTAACGCGAATGTCTTTCTTGTCAAAACCGAAATCAGGCACTAAGAACTCTTCAATCAAGCGGATAGTATCATTTTTCATAGAGTCGATGCATTTTTCGCACGCCACGCTCCCATGAGTGCATTCGGCGTCGAACTCGAAAATCAAGTCAGCTCCGAGAAAATTTTTTCTTTCCATCGGGCGGCCTTCGGGGAACTCATAGTAAGCCGAAGAAAAAGAAGCGTACAAAGGAACATTGTCAACGAGGTGCTTTTTCAGCTCGTTCTCGTTCTTGAAAGAAATGTGCCTGTAGTCTATTTTCTTGTCGTTGCCGAAGCCGAACTCGCGGCGCTCTATTTCGCGCGGAGCCCGCGCTCCGCGGCGCTCATAATACTGCTTTAGCCGCGATTTCACGAACTCGAGTGTTTTTTCGTTCATTTTTTCTTCGCCTCTTTCCTCTTCGTCTTCATTGCTTTGTAGTACGTCAGAGGGTGCTTCCAACGGCAGGAAGCGTCGCGCTTGCATAGACCGTACGATTCTATCGTCGCGCATGATGGCATCGAGTACTTGGTGCCGCCGCGCTTGCCCAGGGCGTGCTCTAAATAATAGTAGGTTTTTTTCTCGTTGAAGTTCGGCTGCTCCTTGAAGTATTCCACGGCCGAGTCCACAGGCATGTTTATGCTGGAGAAGAACGTCGCCAACACGAACCTCGGTTGGTGAGCTGTCTTTGTTCCTGAGCGCAGATCAGCAACGATGCTTTTGATGCACGGCGGGAAAAACTCTGGGTTCAGCGGTCCGAAGTCGATTCTCGCGAACGACTCGCGGTTCTTGGAAAGCTCGTCCGCGAAGAAAATGAATTTTTTTGGCACTTTTTTCCTGTCCACACTCGCGTTCATTATGGAGTTAAAGACGTGCTTCGACACGAGCTTCGC
>JAVYMF010000041.1:0-4924 GCA_038736665.1 archaeon
GACGAAATGCACTTTCATTGGCTAAAATCTGAGGTAGATAGCGAATATTTCTACTGTCCTTAAATTTATCTTCATAGACCCATTTTGCGAATTTATCAATGTTTTCTTGGAATTTGCTAAACTCTCTTAAATCACGTTTTGTAAGGAGCTCGTTAAAATAAGTGTATTTCTCAAACCATACTTTATCGCTTTGATACTTTTTTCCGTATCTATCAGTTTGATTATAAGCATCAATCATTTTTTTAACAGTGTTTTTACCCATTCCTAATGTTTTTCTTATTTCATCATAACTGTATCCGTATTTGGAGTTTAATTCTTGCATCTGTTTCGCTTTGTTAAATGCAGGCCATGCTAATTTGCCTTTAATATGAACAGTTGCAAGGTAAAGGAGTATTTCATCTTCAGGGGCTTCTTTTGGGATTATTTTGCATTTAACTCTGTCAAAGGTGCTCTCGGGGATCTGGGGTAGTTTTCCTTCTTTCATTTCTTGTTTAATATGCCTTAAGCAGACAATTCTACGATTTCCTTCTCTTACGATATAATTAGAATCCAAAACAGGTTCTTCAAATAGTTTTTTAGCGGCAATGATTTGGGTGTACAAATCTTTTGTAACTTTCTCTCTCCAAATCAATTCATCCATTTTTTCTTCAGTTATTTGCCCTGAAAGATGTTGAAATCTTACATTATTCAAATCTAATTTTATTTTTTCTAATTCTATTTCAGCATCTTCTGCGAACCACTTAAAGCGATGTTTTTTAGATTCCATATCACTAGTTATATTATACGGTATTAATAAACATTTCTGTACCTGTGCTACTTCAGCCTTGATGGTTCTACTCGGTTCTAAATAAAAAGTAGGAACCATTATAAACCCCTATTGAGCAATTATACAAGGAACGTAAAAAGAGGCCTTAAGGCTTCTCAGCCGGAGAACAGGCAAGGGTGCTTTGCCAGCCGTTTTGTCTGTCTCTGTGTGCCCGCCCGATGACCGGAGTCATGAGCCGTGAGGGTTCCTTAAGGGGTTGTTTATTATTGTAGTGTTAGTGCTTTTTTAACCATTGCTTTACGGCCTCTTGCAACGCCGTGCTTATGTTTCCTTTCTTCATTCCGTACTTCCTGAAGACCTCTTCCTTGAACTGCTTTTCGAGTTCATCAGGGATCACGAAGTTGATTCTACCCATATTTGTGTTTAAGTGCATACGTGCTTATAAACCTATGCGTTAACCTTAAATATGTGCTTATGCACATATACACACAGGTGTGATTATGAAGGAGAACTGGTCAGCGTATAATGATGCTCAGACGAATGAGAAATTGTTATTTTTGGATGTGTTGTCTGAGCTGTGCTCCTACGTGCCATTAGAAGAAGCTAAGGGGCGAGGTCGTCCTAGCACGGCGTTGTCTGAGATGGTTTTTGCGTGTGTTATAAAGGAGTACGAGTGTCTTTCTTCTCGCAGGAACACGTCTGACTTGGAGATAGCGAGAAGGCGCGGTTACATCGGCAGAACGCCTCATTTTAACACGGTCTTAAACTACTTCAACAAGCCCGAACTAACGCCCGTACTCGTTAACTTAATTCACTTGTCGGCTTTGCCGTTGAAGGACTTTGAACTTACTTTCGCAGTTGACGCGACAGGGTTGAGCAACGCTTTTTACTCTCGCTGGCTTGACAGCAGATTAGACAAGCAGGACAAGTACCACGACTGGATTAAAGTCCACCTCATCTGCGGCGTGAAGTCAAACATCGTTACTCACATAACGATTACTGACGGCCATAAATCAGACACCACTCAGTTTCCGGAACTCGTCAACGAGACAATGAAGCTCTTTGACGTGCGAGAAGTATGCGCCGACAAAGGCTACCTATCAGAAGCTAACTTTGATCTCGTGTGGAAAACCGGCGCCACGCCTTACATTCCGTTTAAGAAAAACAACCGCCGAACGGCCAGGCACGGCGAAGCATGGACAAAAATGCTCCTGTGGTTTTACTCACACCAGGACGAGTTCATGAAACGCTACCACCAACGAAGCAACGTTGAATCAACGTTTTCTATGCTGAAACGAAAGCTCGGCAGCAAACTAATGCTGAAGAACGAAATAGGAAAAACAAACGAAGCGTTAGCGAGAGTATTGTGCCACAACATATGCGTGCTCATCAAAGAATCATACGGCTTAGGAATAGAATTGGACTTCAGGGAACTTGCACAAAAAATCCCACAACTGCACATAAAAGCCGAAACAGGCTATATTTAAAGTGCAAAGCCGGTGATTAATAAGCTGTACGTTTATATTCTAAGCTGTTGTTTTAAGAGTCTGGAAGGGGATTTTATGCCTGAAGATGGAAAAAAAAGACCCGTCGAAGTCGACAGGAGAATGGAGGCCAGGGAACTTCTGTCAAAAAGCGAAGTCAGCCTCTGGCTGGACACTTATGAAGATGTGTTCTCTGACTTTGACCCGAGGCCTTACGACCACAGGGCGCTGTCGGACGACTTCCTGCAGGAAGCAAAGAGAGCCACGCGTGAGATATCCGACGAGAAGCTTGAACTGCGCTTCCTAATGCCGGCTCACCAGCGCGACTACAGCCTGGAAAACGTAATACGCCACAGGCTTCACGAGCACTTCCGCAAGCACGCCAGAATACTCGAGAAGGAAATGAAAAAAGTTTTTATCAAAGCAGTGCTTTTTTTGATGATAGGTTTTTCTCTGATGATAGCGTCAGCCCTCATGCAAGGGCATTCTGCGTCCGATTTTGCTTTTTCCCTAGTCAGAATAATAATGGAACCTTCCGGCTGGTTCATGATGTGGTACGGTTTTGACCAGGTATTCTACTCGTCTAAGGAGATAAAACCAGACCTAACTTTCAACGAGAAAATGGCTAAAGCAGAGATAACTTTTGACTCATACTGAGGTATCATTATGCTTGAAAACTTCGTTCAGCTGCTCATTCTTTTCTTTGTCATATTTGACCCGCTCGCGAGCTTCGTGGTTTTCTTCACAGCTACGAAAAAAATGAAGAAAAAAGAAATAGCAAGAATGGCTTTTTATTCGGTACTAGTCGCGAGTCTTGTCTCTTTCACGTTCCTGCTTCTCGGCCAAAGTGTTCTCTCCCTTTTCAACACAAGCTTGAACGACTTCAAAGTAGCAGGGGGGATAATCCTCGGGATTCTCGGCGTGAAGATGACACTCGGGCACTCTTTAATGAACGTCGAGGAAGCAGAAGGGAACTCATCGCGCGCCGTCGCGGCGCTCATAGGTACGCCCTTGCTTACAGGCCCGGCAGCTATAAGCGCCATAATAATCTCAGTCTCTGACTACGGCACTATGACAACAGGCGCAGCCATACTCGCGATTATGGCGTTCACTTTCGTGCTGTTTTACGAGTCGTACCGTATCAACAAGTTCGTCGGGAAGACGGCGATTCACGTGCTCTCAACTATACTGGGGTTAATCACCCTCGCGTGGGGCATCGGGTTCGTCCGCGCCGGTCTCGGATTCTGATTAATTATTTGAACGCCGGGTCGTGATGGGCGCGCGTCGCATGCGCAGGAGAGTTCGTTTCATGCGCTCTTTCTATTTTCTCGCGAAGCGCAGCGTGGATGAAATCGCTTTTCGTTCGATATAAGCCGTTTGATGACCGAACGACGTTCTCGATGAGCGCCATCATCTCCTTTGATACGGCGACCGTAGTAAATTTGCGTCCGTTCATAACTTGAATTATTAATAACTTATATAAAAGAATAACTATTATATAATAAAGTTATAAAAAATCTATAATCTTAGTATTTTTTTGGCTTTCGGAATTGTTTTTTTCTTTTTTTCTTGATGCTCGCGTAAGAATGCTACGAGTCGGTCGGCGCACTCTTTCTTACATTCGCCGCAAAGCAAAGTTCCTGCGCGGCACGCGTCAAAGCGCTCTTTTAATTTCGCGTCGTCCGGCTCGAACAAGTAAGTGAACATCTCGTAATTAACGCATATTTCAGGCTGCCCGCCTAGCTTCTTCTGCTCTTCTATCGTCGCGCGCCCGCCTGTAAAGCAGTTCATAACTTTTTTCCGCGCGCTTTTTTCGTCCTCGTTCAGTGTGATTATGCCGTTCGGCTCGCTTTTGCTCATCTTCGCGTTGCCAGTGAGCGAGCGCATCATTTTGTTATACGTCGACGAGGGGGGGATTAATCCTTGTTTTCCGGCGATGTCGCGCGTCAACCGCATGTGAGGGTCTTGGTCCAGACCCACGGGCACGATTACGGGCTTAGGACCGTTAAATTTCGGCATCTGCGGGTACAAAATGTCGCCGACTTGAATGAGTGCCGAGTCGTAGTGTCCCATAGGATGCTCACCGTAAATCGCCTTTAGCATGTTGTACGTGACGTTTTTCGAGTAAAGATGCCCAAGCAGTAGCACGTCAAGTTCAGCTGACTGGCGGTAGTAGTAATTGTCCTCCCGCAGGCCAAGCGCCAACAAGTCAGCGACGTTGTCTATCGCGTCGCGTTCGCTTTCTTTGATTGACTTGCCGGAAACGTGGTAAGTTTCGACGTCAGCCACAGCAAAATAAACTTTCGCGCCCATGTTTTGGAAATAAACCAATTGGTCTATGACGAGCTTGTTGCCAAGATGATACGGACCGCTCGGCTTTATTCCTGTGAGTATAGCGAACGGTTTTTTCTTGTCGCGCGCGTCCAGAATGCGCTCGAGGTCGCGATGCCCGAAAATTATGCCGCGCCGTATGAAGTGATGGTCAGGCAAGCGTTTTTTCAGCGCGGGGGTAATCGGCGATATGCCGAATTCTTTCATAGTTTTTTCGTAATCCTCGGGCAGCTCGGAAGTGAATGGATTGACAGTCATGCTTGTCGCTCTCCTTTATCCTTTTTTCGCATATAAAACAGGTGGGTGAAAAAGCGCTTGCTGCTCATAACATGGCTTCTTCGCC
>JAVYMF010000042.1:0-4807 GCA_038736665.1 archaeon
GCGACTGTCTCTTTTTCCACGAGAACTTCGCCACGGCTCAACTCTGAGTTGACGAGCTTGTATTCTTTCCCGTTGGGAATGTTGTTCAAGTAGTCCGCTACCTGAACGGCGAATCTGCCTCCTCTTCTGCTCAGAGGCATTGTCTGCCCAGCGACTTTCATCAGGTTATCGTCGGTGTCCAGCTGCAGGAAGTAATAAACGTCCCTAGCTTCTGACTCTGCGAACTGTTTCTTGAGCAGCCTGTCGCCGTTCAGCGCTGCCAGCACTTTCGCTAAAGGGAAAGAAGTTATTTCGTTGACCAAGTAAGAGCCACGCGAGGACTCTATTTGCTTAAGGCGGTCTGAGGGCTTGCCTGCGTTTTTAACTCGCGCACTGGCTATGTCAAGCATTTCATCGCTTACCTGAGAGAAGTCGGCGCCGAACGCTTCCAGGCACGCTTTCGCTTCTTTGGTGAAAGGGTATTTTGCGCAGAAAACAAGGTCTTCAGGCATGCGTAATACTGTGCATGTCAAAAAATAAAAAGAAGACGGGGCTGCTACCCCGAAAGGTTTTCGTTTAGAAGCTGTCCTGCGGGATGAATTCCGTGTAGTTGTCTATCTCAGGGTTTTCTTCAAGCGCGCCCAGAGAGTCGCTTAAAGCGTTCAGCTCGTTCGCGTCCGCTTTCGGTGCTTCGGCCTGCGCGAGGTAAAAACCCGCTCCCGCTATTGCTATCACGGCGATAAGACCGACGATTATCCATTTGTTCATTGGCTTGCCTCCTTGCATTCGACCGCATTGCGGAGAGTTTCGCGGATTCGCGCGAGCTCTGCTTTGACTCCTGCCACTGCATCAGGGTTGTTTTTCGCTTCTTGGATCATCGCACGGATTTGAGCGGTTTCCATCGTCATGCCGCATTTCATCGCTTTTGATTCCGCGGCTCCGATGAACGCCTCGAGCCTCTCCATCACGCGCGTTCTTGCTTGGGATTGCACTGAATTCGCGTGAATTTCGCGATACTCACGCCACATTGACTGGATTCGCTCGGCGACTTCCTTAGCTTCCTCGTAGTTCTGGGATTCAAACGCGGCTTCAAGCTGCGTTCTCATGCTTTTTATTTCGTTCAGCTTGGCGCGCAGCTGCGCGACGTCTATTATTGAGTTGTTCTCGAAGACGCCAAGCACGCGCTCGGCGTTCTGCACTCTCCTGTCGAAAATGTCAAGCGACACGTTCTTCAAGTACGCCCAGTTTTCAGCCCTCACCCTGTTCATGGAAGCGTTGTTCTGGTTGATGTACTGCAGCGCGTAATTAAGGGCGTTTTCCTTTTCCTCAGGCGCAAGCTCTTGCAGCTTGTTCATGAACTGCAGGCGAGTTTCGCGCATTTGTTTTATTATTGCATCTTGCGTTTCGTTTTCCTGAAGGTCTGAGAATCCTTGGTAGAACCTCTCCTTTATTCCCTCAAGCTCGGTGGTGTTCTTGCCTTTTCCTTTCAGATACTCTGTGATTTTTTCCATTTCCGTTGACGAACGCTCGAACGCGTAATCATACCTGAGGGCTCTGGCTTCCGAAATCCTTTCCTTCGCAACTGCGTTGACTCCAGCTGCGTTCATGACGCGGGCTGTTATCCTCTCGCGAAGCCTTTGAACGTTCGCCACAGTTGCTTCTTTCATAGAAACGTTCAACTGCGAGGCCATCTGCCTGACAGTCAGCCTCGTCGCAGCCTGGTTCTGCATCATCTCCCTTATCTGCTCGGTCAAAGGCACGCTGTTGTTTGCCGCGTTGCTGTAACTACCAGCTCCCCTGAACACGTAAGTTCCGAGCAACGTCGCTCCAGCGTAGCTGTTCACCCAAGACGCGTGGGCGAACGAAGCGAAAAACACCAACGCGATAACAAAAAACGCTACTGCTCTCTTCACAAAGCACCCTCCCTTTTTAATGCTACATACGTTAATACATTATTAGTATAAAAAACTCTCTTTACATCGCGCGCAATCGCTTTATGCGCTCTTCTATCGGCGGATGCGTGCTGAAGAGGTTGTTCAAGAAACCTTTTCTGCGCAGCGGGTTAGAGATGTACAGCGACGCAGTTGACTGGTTCGCCGTCTCGACAAGAGGGTGCTTGTCGTTCTTTATTTTTTCCAGCGCGCTCGCGAGCCCTTCGGGATAGCGCGTCAGCAACGCTCCGCTCGCGTCCGCGAGGTATTCTCGCTGGCGGGATATCGCTAAGTGAATGATGTACGCGAATATCGGCGCAAGTATCCTCAGGATTACGGCCACAACAAGCAGAACGACGAAAAGAGAACCGCTTTTCTTGAAGTCCCCTCCCTCTGTTGCGTGAATTGTGAACCTCAGGAACAAGTCGCTGATCAGAGTTACTACGCCAACGAGCGCGATGGCTATAAGCATCAACCTGATGTCATAATTCTTGATGTGGCTTATCTCATGAGCGAGAACGCCTTCTAACTCTAGCCTGTTCATCTTCTTCAATAGTCCTGTTGTAACGACTATTTTTGAGTGCTTGGGGTCGCGCCCTGTCGCGAAAGCATTAAGAGCTGAGTCATCGATGACGTATATTTCAGGCATCGGAATGCCCGCGGCTATCGACAAGGACTCAACGGAGTTGACGAGGTAAGCGTTTTCCTCTTTAGTGGCTTTCCTAGCCCCGCTTATTGCGAGAATCATCCTGTCGCCAGCGAAGTACTGGATTAAGAATATCAGCGCCGCGACGCCCATCGAGAAAATTAGGCCTATTGACACGTCGCCGAAGAACAAGCCGATAAGCGAGCCAAGCACTCCTATTATCACGAAAAACAGCAGAACCAAGAGGAAGGATTTCCTCTTGTTGGCTTGTATCTGCTCGTACATTCAAGCACCCTCGTCAGAACGAGATTTTCACTGCCTTTCTGGCGGCTTCTTCTGCTTCGAAGTAAGGCTTTTCCTTGAACCCGAACATTCCTGCGACTAAGTTCGTCGGGAAAGTCTGAATGCTCTGGTTGTACTGAAGCACGCTGTCGTTGTAGAACTGGCGCGCGTAAGCGATTTTTGACTCTATGCCAGACAGCTCTTCCTGGAGTTGCATGAAGTTCTCGGAAGCGCGCAGCTGCGGATAGTTCTCTGCGATCGCGAACAATGTTTTCAGTGCGCCAGAAAGCATGTTTTCCGCTTTCGCTTTCGCGCCGATGTCCTTCGCCTGCGCGACTGCTGACCTGGCTTTCGTGACTTCGTTGAAAACAGCTTTCTCGTGCTTCGCGTAACCCTTCACAGTTTCCACGAGGTTAGGAATGAGGTCGTACCTTTTCTTCGTCTGCACGTCTATCTGAGCCCACGCGTTCTCAATCCTGTTCCTGAGCACTATTAAAGAGTTGTATATCAGTATAAACGCCAAGACTATTACTGCAACTACGCCGAGAATTACCCAAAAAATCAAATCCATCTAAGACACACCTAACCAACGCTAATATTAATCGAAGTTAGTATTTAATCATTTAGGTGACTTCCGAAGCTATCTGACAATTACGTCTTTTGGAACAGAAACCTTTATAAACAAACTGAGAGTTTTCTGTTTAAGGAGGTATGTACCAATGGCTACAACTGAAATAAAAAGCTTTGACCCGATGGCTATGGGAAAAGTTTACGGCGTTATAGGTCTTATCGTGGGCATAATCTTAGCAGTGCTCATGATAGCGTTCGGCTCGATGGCCGGGCTCGCTGGATTTGGAGTAGGAGTAATCGGAGCCATAGTATCCGTGGTCGGCTACACAATAGGAGCATTCATAGGAGGAATAATCGGGGCCTACATATACAACTTCGTTGCCGGCAAAGTCGGCGGAATAAAATTTAACTCCTAAAAAACCAAAAAGGGGCGCCCGCCCCATTTACTTCTATTTCTTGTTTTTTCAGGAAAAAACTAGCGTCAGCCAATGTTAAGGCGTATCTTCTGCGCGACGTCGCGGCCGCCTTCAATCTTCAAGTCGCCCTCCAAATACCATTCAATCAGCTGAACGAAGACCTCTTGAAAACAAAGTTAAGCACAGCGACGGTAGCTTCTTCTATCCGCGGCAGAGTTCTCATAAACCATAAATTAACTTACTTTCCTAAAAAGGATATCACGCCGAGCGCTGCTGTCGCGCCGTCGCCGACAGCCTGACTGGCTTGAAAGATTCCCCCACGACAGTCGCCTGCGGCGAAAACTCCTTCCACATCCGTAAACATTTTCGCATCAACGCGTATGAAATTGCCGTCAAGCGTCAGCCCGAGTTTTCGCGCAAAATCAGACGACCCTGCTAATCCAACGGCGATAAACACGCCGTCGAACGCTTCTTCTTTGCCGTTCACGACTAGCTTTTCCACTGTTTTGCCGCGGATTTCTTCGACGCGCTCCTCGCGGATAATGACATTCTTCTTTTTTAGTTTCTTGATGAAATCATCGCTCATGCTTAGCTTTTCTTTCTGCGTGAAAACCACGACGTTCTTAGTGTAGTTAAGCAGTTCTATCGCTTCGTGCGCCGCGTAGTCGCCTGCGCCGATGACGGCAACTTTCTTGTTCCTGAAGAAAAAGCCGTCGCAGGCCACGCAGTACGAAACGCCTTTCCCTGAGTATTCTTTCTCGTTCTTAATGCCTGAAGATTTTGCAGGCGCGCCTGACGCGATGATTAAAGCCCGCGACTCGTACGAAGATTTATCCGTTTCTACGATGAATTTTTTTTCTTTCTTTGAAGCGCTCAGCACTGTTTCTTCTTTTATTTCAGCGCCGAACTTCTTCGCCTGCGCCCGGCCGCGCTCCAGCAGCTCGGCGCCAGTGATTCCCTCAGGAAAACCGAAGTAATTGTCA
>JAVYMF010000043.1:0-4435 GCA_038736665.1 archaeon
GCGAGAAAGCTCACGCTCGTCCAATCTGAGTTCAAGGGCTTCATTGCACGCCACAGTAAGAGCGGAAAATCCTGCTGCTGAAGAGGCTATGCCAGCTGCCGTCGGAAAGTTGTTCACTGAAACCACTTTCGCCCTCTCTTTAGTGCTTTTGTACTTTCTCATCCTGTCAAGCTGGCGCACGACCTCGCCATACTGCTTACCAGTCTGCTCCACGCCGTTCAAAATTACAATGTCTGCAGAGTACTCTTTTGAAAACTCTACTGTGGTGTGCGTTATCAAGTCGCTCAACGTCATGGAGCAGTTGTCGCGCGTCGGAATGCTGTTCTCGACGTCTTTCTTGCCCCAGTACTTCACGAACGCGATATTAGGATGCGTTATAGCGCTGGCTTTCATTCGAACACCTTCAGTCCGCACGTGCCGATCTGCGTTATCATCGCAACGCCGCCGTGTTTTTCAATCGCTTCGGAAACGTTTCTCTGGTCGTTCTCGTTCGCGCAGAGCGCGATCATTATCCCGCCGCCACCTCCGCCTGATAGCTTCGCTCCGACAGCTCCTGCATCAATAGAAGCTTTGATTAGCTTCTCGAGTTTAGGATGCGAAACGCCAAGCGAGCGCAGATGCTCTTGGTTTTCGTTCATCAGTTCTCCTAATTTTTTCAAGTTTGGGCGCTTCACTTCCTTAACGGCGTCCTCGGCTATCCTGTTCATCTCATCCAGATGCCAGTCCACTAGTTCGGGGTTTCTTTCGCGCAGCTTCCTGACGTGCTGCACAGTCGCGGCGGTCTTCGCCTGAATGCCTGTGTTTCCTATCACTACCGGCAGGATTTTTTTTATCTCAAGTGGCTTCGGGCCTTTTGATTTTTGGAACTGTATGAATCCCCCGAAAGTAACAGTGGAAGCGTCTATTCCTGAGGGAGTGCCGCCGTGGGCTATGACATCACCCAAGTTAGCTGCTTTAGCAGCGTATTCAGGATTTATTTCTCCTGTGTGAAAAAACTGGACTGCACCTGCCGCTGACGCGGCGATGGACGAGCTTGAGCCAAGCCCCCCTACAGGAATGCGTGATGTTATCCTGAGTTCGAACGGCCTTACGTTCAGCGTTTCAAGCGCTTTCGCCACGGCTATCTTGATAGGCGCGAACTCATCAAAATAAAGAGCTTTTATTTTTGCGTAGTCTTGGTTCTGCCTGTGCTTTTCCACTTCTTTCAACGTGTAAAACAAGTCTTCCTCGCTGAGCACTTTTTCTTTTTTGTAATCCTCGAGAACGATTTTTATCTCATCATTAGCTCTTATTTTTGCGCTGGTCCGCAGGTTCACCGCGCCGGCTATCCCTTTCCTGTCGTAAACGACGGAATGCTCCCCGAACAATATTACTTTTGCCGGGGCAGAGGCTGTTATCATCGATGGACTATTCTGCGCGCAGTTGAATATAAGTTTATGCTACGACGCATATCGATTTTACGTCTTATAACGAATATTCGTTGTGCGCCGTAGCTATCGCACGATCAGCGATGAATACCCGACGACGCTTGCGCGATCGTTGGTGGCGTCCCCACTTGTTGCGTATTTAAGGAGTTCCGCGTGCTCCGCGCCGCGCTTCTTCGCGAACACCATCAGCGCGGCTACGCCGCCGTAACCGCATATGGAAACGTTGTTCTTACGTATCGTTTCGTAGAAAGAGTCGACGTTCAGCTTTATGATGTCGCTGACGGCTTTCAAGTCGTTTTCGTACGCGACGCCGTAAGGAACATAATGCGAGAAGTCAGTGGAAGCGATGATGATGTCTTTTTTTCCGATGGTGTCCGCTAGTTTTTCTCCGAGCGTCTTCATAATCATTTTACTCTGGTCCCCTAAGCAGATTGGGATTATTTCAAAATCCTTGAAGATAGTCTGCAGAAAAGGCAGCTGCACTTCAATTGAGTGCTCGTACTCATGCGCTTCGGCGTCCAGCATGAATTCCATGCAGGAAATTTTTTCGGCCAGCTCGCTGTTGACACGCACGGTGCCCAACGGCGTTTCCCACTCGGAATGTGTGTCAACCGCTATCGGCTCGCCTAAGCCGGTATGATTTGGCCCGAGCAAGACGATGTTTTTTGGCTTTACGCTGAGCATTAGGGTCTTGTAAGAATACGCAGCCACGCTTCCGGAGTACATGTATCCAGCGTGAGGCACTACTGCGCCGATTATTCCTTCTTTTTTGCGGGCTTCGGCTTTAGAGAGAAAGGCTTGTATCTCGTTTTCCAGCTGTTTCTTATCGCTTGAGTAGAACTGGCCAGCAACAGCTGGCTTTCTGCAGCTCATTTATCATCTGCCTCTCGACTGGCCGCGGCTTCTGTCATCCTGCCTTTGCCGCGGTCTTCTCATCGGGCTTTCGCTGGTCTCCTCTTCTTCAGGGCGCCTTATTGTTATTTTTGCTTCGTAGTCCTCGATTTTTTCTGTGAAATCGTCGTCAGAGCTGATTGTCCCACGGGCTTTGAGCACTTCCCGGCTGAGAAGCCAGTAGACGAGAGCGAGGGCTTTCTTGCCTTTGTTGTTCATAGGAATGATGTAATCAATGTTTCTGGTGAGGTTGCTCGTGTCGCATAATGAGAGCACCGGCACTTTCGCTTTTATGGCTTCTTTTATGGCCTGCCTGTCCACGGGGGGGTCGGCTGTGATTAACAGCTTAGGCTCCATGAATTTCTCGTTAGAAGGATTCGTAAGCGTTCCAGGGGTGAACCTGCCTATCGCTTGAGAGGCGCCTATTGTTTCAGCAAATTTTTTGGCGGGTTTTTGCGCGTAAGCCCGTCCTGCTACTACCAGCACGTCCTTTGGTTCGTACTGCGCTATGAACTTCGCCGCTGTTTCTATCCTCTCGTTTATGGTGTTGATGTCCAGCACGCACAGTCCGTCGTTGCGAGTCTTGTAAATGAATTTTTTCATGTCTCCAGAGCGGAACTTCGAGCCTATGTGGACTCCAGATTCCAGGTATTTTTCCAGAGGAACTAGCGTTTTAGTTGTTTCTTCTTCCATTTTTACACCCTCTTTTCCTTTGCTTCGAGTTTTTCAATAATCATCAATCGGTTCGTCTTTGCTGTCCTTTCTTTTCCGACGATTCCTATTTTCATGAAAGGAATTTTCCAACCCACGCACAAGTCAGCTAGCAGCCCGTCATAGTTTTCTCCCGAACGGTGCGAAATCACCGTAGCGTATCCGTGCTTCTGGGCCAGCCGCACGGTTTCTTCTGCTTGCGTAATCGTCCCTATCTGGTTTGGCTTTATGATTACGGAGTTGCAGGCGCGTTTTTTTATTCCGTGCTTTAATCGCTCCGCGTTTGTTGTGAACAGGTCGTCGCCGCACACGAGCACGTCGCCGTGCAGGCGAGTCAGGGTTGCGAACGACGTGTAATCGTCTTCGTTGAAGGCGTCTTCAGCGAAGTAAATGCCGTATTTTTCTATGAGTTCTGACGCGTATTTTAGCTGTTCTCTCGCGTTTCTCTTGCATGTTTTGTAAGAGTATTTTCCGCCAGAGTAGAATTCCGACGCCGCGAAGTCTACTCCTAAGGCGATGCTCGACCGCGTTGCGTCGCTGGTTTCGCTTATCGCCTGTGACATTATTTCAAGCGCCTGCTCGTTCGTGAGGCCCGGCTTTACCCAGCCCCCTTCGAAGTCGCGTTTTTTTGCCTTCAGTTTCCTGCCTACTAGGGAGTGGACGCGCTTGTTGAGAATGACTGCCGTCCGAACCGAGTCCGTTATAGGTATGCTCAAGAATTCTTGGAAAGTGGTCGAGTTTTCCGCGTGCTTTCCCCCAGCAATGCACACACCTAAGAGTTTTGGCATTTTGTAAGGGCGCTGGCTAAGGAGAGCGTACGGTTCTTTTTTTTGAACAACAGCTGCACTTTTCAAGCAGGCCGCCGAAACGGCTGTGGAGACGCTACCTCCTATGCTTGAAAAGTTATGTTCGCCATCGACTTCTATGAGCGTCCGGTCGATGCTTTTTTGGTCTTCAACGTCCAACCCTATCAACGCAGGAACGACGTTTCGTTCCGCGTTTTTTATGACGTCGTCGATTGGCTTAGGCATGAACACTGCTTCGTGCTTTCCCGCCGACGTGCCTGAAGGGGCGGCGAACGTTGCTTTTGATTTTTTTGTGTAAACGGTTGCAGCGATTGTCTGCTCTTTTTTTGAGTTTCTCGTTTTCGAGAGTTTTATTGCTGTGATTTCAGCCAATCTTTTTTCACCGTTTGAGCGCGAGGTGGGGTCGCCGAGATTTTCAGAGACCTCATGTTTTTCACGGGGTCTCTTTTGAACTCAGGTTTCCAGCACCCCAAGCTGGGGGGATACCAGGCTACCCTACGACCCCGTTTGTTTATCGTCCTTTGAGTTTTATTATTTGCTCCATGTGCTCTGAGTTTGACAGGAACATTCTCCTGCAACAGTATCGTTCTAGCCCGAGCG
>JAVYMF010000044.1:0-3188 GCA_038736665.1 archaeon
ACACCAACCTCCGCGATTCGCTGAAACAATACCAAGCCACTCTCGTTAAAAAAGACCTTGATCTTGTGGAAAAGATGTTTTCCAAAGCCACTGAAGCCATAGCGAAGGCGAACTCAGGAATAGAAGAACACAAGGCAAAGCAGGCTAAGCTGTACGAGCGCCTCAACGAAGTCCAGAAAAAAGCAGACGAGCTCGGGAAAAAAATATTTGAAGAAGCAGACAAGAAACAAGCGGGAATCCGCCGAGAAATCGAAGAAACAAAATCTCATGCAGCCGCGCTTGAGGAGCGCATCAGGCAGTTGAACGAAAATTTCCAAAACAATCTCAGAAAAATAGAGAATATATCAAAAGAAGTTTCAGAGATAGGCAACGCTGTTAAAGACAAGGAAAAAGAGGCAGATTTGATGTCGTCCGAAGAGGACGACTTGCTTAAGCGACTTCATGAAAAGCAGCGGGAGCTCGAAGCGTTCCTTAAGAAAACAGGCATAAGCAAGGACCTTGAAAAGACATTGAAAGAAGCAGAGGAAATCAATTCGAAAATAGAATCCATAAAAGAAAAAATAGGCAAAATCTCTTCAGAAGAGGCCGTGAATTCCGAAAAAATCGCGCTCAAAAAAGCCGCGCTTGAAGCGAAGCGCAGGGAAGCCGAAGAATTCAAAAAACGCGAAAGCTCGTACGCTGAAAAAATAAAGCAATTCCAGGAAAAAATCAAATCCGCTGAAAAAGAAATCTGCGAGCTTGAAAAGCAGTCGGAAAAATACTTATCATTGGAAAAAGACGATAATTTCAGGCTTGAGAAAACCGAACGCGAGCTGTTTTCAGCGCGGCAGAGACATTCGAATCTTTCTGGTAAAATCAGCGCCGTGAAGTCGATTTCAGGCATGAGCGAGGCGGCAGAAGCTGTAATCGAGGCGTCTAAGAAAAAACAGCTGAATGGAATCATAGGGACGGTCGGCTCGTTATGCAAGTATGACCAGGAATACAGCGTGGCTGTAGAAACAGCGGCAGGCCAGAAAATGTTTTACATAGTAACTGAAACGGCGAACGATGCTGCCGAAGCAGTAAAATTCATAAAAAGAAACCAGCTAGGCAGAGCAAGCTTTATTCCTTTGGACAAAATAAAGCCGGTTAAAATAGACAAGAAAGCTGAGCAGTTGTCCTCTCATAAGGATTCTTTCGGCTTCGCAGTGAATCTTGTTAAGTACGATAAGCGCCTTGAGCCAGTTTTCCAGTTCGTTTTTGGCGACACCCTTGTCGTCAAAGACATCGACACGGTAAAAGACATTGGCGTAGGAGCCATCAGGATGGTCACTAAAGACGGCGATCTTGCTGAATTCTCCGGTCTCATCACAGGAGGTTACTATAAAAAAGCAGTCACTCAGAACGACTTGAATACCCTGGCTGAGCTGGAAAACACCATAAAGGAGCTTGAAAGCGCGAAGGACTCCATCACAGCCAATCTCCGCAGCACCCGCGAGAAAATATCAGAACTGCGCGAAAAAAGAAGCAAGGCAGAGCTGTCGCTTAAGGAAAATGACGTCCTCCTGAAAGAAGCTGAAGCCCGCGTGAAAGAGTTCTCGTCCCGCGAGTCATTCGCAGGAGAATTTGAAAAGGAAATAAAAGAAATGGAATCCCGTGCTTTGTCCTTGTCGGCCGCCAGGGAAGAACTGGAGAAGCAGCTGGCAAAGCTGCTGTCAGAGAGGGCAGCGTTGAAAATCGACTTCAAAGACGCCGAAAGCGGGGCTGACGGGCTGTCAAAGCTCCAGAACGAGGTGCAGTCTTTAAAGGACGCTCTTAACGAGCTTAAACTAAAACGAAGCGTTGCCACTTCAGAGATAGAAAAAGTCATGCTCAAGAAAAGAAAAGACAAGGAAGACGAAATAAAAAAGATTGAGAAAGAAAACAAGGAGATAAGCGAGCGGATCAAAAAAGCCACTGAAGAGCGCAACGAAACCCTGCGAAAACTCAAGGAAAAAGAGGACGCCGCGAGAAAAGCCGCGACTTCCATGACTGACATGTACGCTGAGAAAGAAAAGCTCGAAAACGAGCGCCACGAGCTCGCTTCAAAAGCAGGCGAATTGACCCGCGAAATAGACCGCCTTAAGGAAGACTTGTCCTTGAACCAGATAGAAAAAGCAAAAGTCGAAACGCAATACCACGACCTCAAGAGGCAGTGGGAAAAGCTCAAGGACGTGCCGCTGCTGGACATCACGCGCAAGGCCCTTGAAGAGAAAATAGAGGAAACACAGAAGCAATTGGACGTCATCGGTGAAGTCAACATGAAAGCCATTGATATGTTCAAGGAAATGTCAGAAGAAGTCGCTGAAATCGCTGAGAAGAAGAAAAAGCTCCTTGCAGAGCGCGAGTCCATAATATTCATGATCAATGACGTTGAAAGCAAGAAGTATGCTGTGTTTATGGAGACGTTCAACGCGCTTAACGAGAATTTCAACAAATACTTCAAAGAACTTTATCCAGAGGAAGGCTCTGAAGCGCACTTGTCCCTGGAAAACCCGGAGAAGCCGTTTGAAGGAGGCCTAGTGCTGACGGCAAAGTCCTCAAGCAGACCCATCAAGACAATAGACTTGCTTAGCGGCGGGGAGAAAACCCTCGCTGCGATAGCATTCATTTTCGCTGTTCAGGCGTACAAGCCGTCCCCGTTTTACGTGTTGGACGAGGTCGATGCGGCGCTTGACGACGAAAATTCTAACCGCATCGCTTCGATGATAAAAAAGGCGTCTTCTGATTTGCAGTTCATTATAGTCACGCACAACCCACTCATAACGCGCAAAGCAGACCAAATCATAGGTGTGCATATGGGCAAAGACGGCTCGTCACTGGTTGAAGTGGACCTGAAGTCGTACACGCTCGGCAACGCAGCCAAAAACTAGTGTTTTCTTTTTTTGAGTTCTTCTGTTTTGCCGGGGAGCAAGAGCCCCTTGCTAATAAGTTCCCTGCTTTTCACTGTTCTCTCAAGAGATTTTTTCAAATACATTCTTATTTCTCTTTTTGAAAATCTTGAACGCATAATTGCCCTCACTTGTTCTTCATTCAAGCCAGCGTCAAACAAAGCCCTGGCAAGAGGAACCATCTTATTAATAGCCAACACTTCTCGATATTCTGTTAGATTTTTGTATCCTTTTTGTTTTGCTAGTGCTTCTAATTCTAGTGTTCTTGTTGATTTGCCA
>JAVYMF010000044.1:3198-4131 GCA_038736665.1 archaeon
CTCATGAAAAATAGCCAGAAGCTCAAGCGAATCAATGCTCTTCTTTGCCTTTTCGTTTACAGGCGGACTGCCCTGCGGATTATTTCCCTGGCAATGTCATCAACAGGCAGCCAGTTATCAATAGCGAAGTTTTCAACCGCACCTCTTCCGAAAGTTTTGCCTTCCTTCAGTTTTTTGGCAACGTAATCAATATACTCTTCAACTTCTCTTGAGTAAGCCATAACATCCCCTTCAAATCACGTAAACCCCCTGAAACAATCGCATTGTCTGATTAAAGTTAAGGTGAAAAACAGCCATTATCACGACAATTGCGAACATCCACAGCACGCCTGTGAAAGCCCTTTGCTTCGCGAACTCAAGGTTGTTCTTCTTGTCTAAGTCATTAATAACATGCCCGTAATACCCGATGAAAAAAGCTGAAACGTACACAGCGGGTATTATAAGTATTATGAGGAAAGGAATCATAAACAAGTTCACGACTATGCTTGCCGGCGTTCTTGAAAGCTTTGTCATGAAATTTATGTCCAAGTTAGGCACAAGCACGCCTGCGAAAGCTATGCCTGTGATTAACCACGGGTAAGCGTTCTTGGTTATGACCGCGTACGTGAAACCGAAAAGCACGCCGAAGAATATGCTGCGCAAATGCCTCTTAAGCTTCATTCTTACTATTTTGAATGCGAGAGAATAAATATCTGCGCTTTCATAATTCCACATATGGAAGACCTGAAAAGCATCGATGTGACTTCGGCTTTTTTGAACGGAATCAAAGGAAAAGAGCCCCGGGAAAAAATCACCAGAAAATCGCTGGATGACTACTTTATGGACATAGCTCACATGGTTTCAAGCAGGGCGACGTGCCGCAGGCACAACGTTGGAGCAATCATCGTGAAAAACAAGCAAATAATATCGACAGGCTACAACGGCGCGGTCAGA
>JAVYMF010000045.1:0-4093 GCA_038736665.1 archaeon
GGCTCGGCAGGTGCTTGGCCGCCATGTCCAGCAGCACCTTGTACGCGGGAATCTTGTGGGCGAGTTCTTTGTGCTTGTCTGCTTTGCAGTGCTCGTAAATGTCCTTGAAAGTAATTCCTGTTTTTTTCATGTAAGGAGCGGAAAGCGCCCAGTTGTGGTACGCGCTTCCGAAAGCCACTGAGCCGTCCTGCACGCTGACCTGCCATTTTTCCTTCAGGTCGCCGACAGCGTTTCTCTTGATGAGGTTGTTGACTTTGATTATTATTTTCAGCAGCCTCTGCTGCAGCTCTTCCGGTCCGACTTGCAACTCGTTTATCAGCCGGTCGACTTTGTTTATGTACAGCACTGGCTTTACTTTTTCTTTCAGCGCCTGGCGCAGCACGGTTTCTGTCTGGGGCATGACACCTTCCACGGCGCAAGCCACTACTATTGCTCCGTCAACCGCGCGCATGGCGCGCGTGACGCCTCCTCCGAAGTCGACGTGCCCAGGTGTGTCTATCAAGTTGACTAAGTACGTCTCGTTTTCGTAGTCGTAAACCATTGAAATGTTAGAAGCGAATATCGTGATTCCGCGTTCCGCCTCGAGCTCGTAAGAGTCCATGGCGCATTCTTTTCCGGCTAGCTCTTCACTCATCAGGCCTGCTCCCGCGATGAGGTTGTCGGACAGCGTCGTCTTTCCGTGGTCAATGTGAGCCACTATTCCCATGTTTCTTATCCTTTCCGGAGAGTACATTATCTCGTGGACTTTTTCGGCCATCTGTTCTTTTCGTCCCATAACTCAACACTCTTTTTCATTTTTCGAGAAAGTCATAAGTTACCTGCTTGATTTCGCGACGCGCTCGACTTCTATTTTTCTTGATATAGCGTGGCTTTGCGCGTCGTTCTGAGAAGCCAGAATCAGCTCTTCTACGAGGGCCTGCTTGGCTGTTTTTTTGTTCTTGAACGAGCGGATGGCTACGGCCTTGCCGATGTTCCTCAGCGCGAAGTCGATGCGTCTTTGCGGCGCGATGTCCACAGCTAGGTGGTAAATCACTCCGCCGTACTTTACTCGCGTTGTCTCTTCCCTGGGCGCGGCGTTTTCCACTGCCTTGACGAGCACTTCCACAGGGTTTTTGCCTGTTTTTTCGTTTATTTCCTCGAAGGCTTCGCGGGTTATTTCGTACATTTTCGTCTTTTTTCCAGCGCCGCCTCGCCCGCGGATAACTCTCCCGCCCAGCTTTTTGCCAGTTCCTCCGCGCATTAGCGTGTTTATGAGGCGTTCAACTATGTGCATCTGTGATTTTCCGAACGTTCTCTTGGTGTGGCGGCCCTGGTTGTGCATTACGAACTTCGCGTTAAGGTTGATGTACTTTTGTATTCCCGGGTCGGTGACTGTTGCTGTCGAAGGCCATTTGTTGAACACTAAGTTTTCCATGAATATTTACCTCTTCGGCTTTTCTTTCTTGCCCTTGCGCAGCTCGGAAAGCGACACTCCGTTGACTGCTATAACTTTATACTTGATGCCCCACATGGATCCAACAGCGCCTTTCTGCGAGCCCCCGAGTCCTTCTATGGTGACTTCATCGTGCTCGTCTATGAACCCGATGGCTTTGTCCCTAGGAGCGTGTGCAGTTACAGCTTTCCCGTTCTTTATAAGCTGGACGCGCACGGCTTTTATGATGCCAGAGTGCGGCTGCTTTTGCTCGACTCCTTTTTTCTCTATAACTATGCCCCGGGCCTGCGGAGCGCCTTCTAGTGGGTCGGACGTTTTCTTTGAACGCCTTCTGCGCTCTTTCCTGATGTGGTAAACGTCCTTCCACTTGAAGTGCTTTCGGTCCTTCGATAGTTTTCTTGCGGCGTATTCTCCGGGCATATTATCTCCTTTGAAATCATCACATTATTTTTATTTCGTTTATCGGGTAGTGCCTTGACGCGAGTTCTTTCACGGTGTTTATTTTTTTCCCTTCTTTTCCTATCGCTCTTTTTTTGAGCTCGGGGTCCATATATACCTTCGCCTGCTCCCCCTCTATTTCGATTTTTTCGATTTTCACGGGGAAGAAGAGGTTCTGTATGAACTTTTTCGGGTCTTCCGAGTGCTCGTAAACGTGGATTTCTTTTCCCATCTGTTTTTTTATCTTGTTTATAGTGACTCCTTTTTTTCCTATCGCGAGGCCCATATCCCCTTCTTTCACGATGAACGTTAGCTCGTCCCCTTTGATGATGCAGTCCTTCACGGTGCTTTTCGTGATTTTTTCGAAGAGCGTGATGAACTTCATTTCTTGGGACGTCAGTTTTATCATTTCTTTTCCCCAGTCAGCTCTTTTATCTTCACGTCGCCCGCATTGGTGACCGCGATGCTAGTCACTACGAACGGTTTTCCGCAGACCCGCCCTAATTCAAGGGAAGTGCCGTCGAAAACCACGACAGGCGTTTCAGAGATTTTCGCGTACTGTTCGATGTCGGCGCGCAGGCCAGCCGGAGCGTTGTCGGCGATTATAACTGCTTTCGCTTTTCCGGAGCGGATGTTTTCAAGCGTTTTTTTCGAGCCGTACTCAATCTTTCCGGTGGCCATTATTCTTTTTATGCCTGCTGAGATATCCATTGATTATCACTTGATTGTTTATTTTTTCTTTTCCTCGGTTTTTTTCATCACGAGCTCGACGACCCCTGTTCCTATGGGTATCGGGCGTCCTACGATGATGTTTTCCGTTACTCCTTTTAAGTCGTCGCTTGTTCCTTCGAGGGCGGCGTCCAACAGGTGGCGAACGGTTTCTTCGAAAGCCGCTTTCGCGAACACGGACGATTTCTGCGCCGATATGCCCTGCCTTCCGACGGCCTTTATTACGCCGTCTTTGCTCATCGTGTCAGCGACGAGCATCAAGTGGCGTATGTTCACGTGCAGCCCTTGGCCTTCAAGCACGCTGTTCGCTTCTTTTAGCAGAGCGTTTCTGGCGGCTTCGATGCCCAGGACCTCTTCTATTTCTTTCACGTCGTTGCTTATCGTGCGCGTGTGGTCGATTTCCTCGACTTGCAGGAGGTCCTTGAGGTTCGTTCCTTCTGTTTGTATCATCCACTCGTTGTTCTTGCGGATGACCGCGGCTTTCTTTATTCCTTCGATGCCTTTTATTTTTGTTTCAAGGATCTTTGAGTATATTTTCCTGAGGTTTTTCAGGTTCGTTCCCCTGGGGGAGATTGTGAACCTGGTTCCCCTGCGTTCGTCGATTTTTATCTTGATTTTTTTCTCGAGCTGTCGTTCCGCTTCGTCAAGGTCTATGCTTTCTTCTTTCAGTTTCTTAGGGTCGAAGTCTATGATAATTTTTTTCTCCGACAGGTCCTCCGTGACTTTAGCCACGGCGCCGGTCGTCACTTCCTCGATTTTTTTGGCGATTTTCATGACGTCCTCTTTCTCGCGGTTTCCTTTCACGTATACCCACATAAGAGGCATTTTTGGGGTGCGCCTGGCGTCCACGAGCTCAATGAACCTCGGCAATCCTTGAGGAACAGCTAGTTCAGCGACTCCAGCAAAGTGGAACGTTCGCATTGTCATTTGAGTGCCCGGCTCTCCTATTGATTGGGCGGCGATTATCCCGACAGCCTCGCCGGGCTCAGTAAGCGCTTTCTCGTATTCTTCGCAAACTCTCTCGGCTAGTTTTTTGGCTTCATCGGCTTTTAAATCTTTTGCTTTGTTTTCCAAGTCAGCAAGAGTTGATTTCGGCAGCCTGTGAGCGTATTCTTCTAAGAGGGTCATCAAGAATCACTTTTTTTCTTTTATTTTTTCGGCTATCTTATTGACGTCTATCTTGCTTTTGACTTTCGATGGGTCCAGACCATCTTCTCCGTATTTGAACTGGATTATCGTTCCAGAAGCGTCCCGCACGCTCAAATCTTCTTTCAATGAAATATCAAGCAGCGCGTTTATCAGCCTTCTTTGCATGTAACCGGACCGCGCGGTATGGGTTGAGTCGTCAAATAATGGTTTTTTGCTTAAAAAGGGTGTTGATGAAAGAAAGGATCAATCCTATTTTCTCTATGGAATAGATAGAGATATACTTTCCCATGTTTTGTTTCCCTTAGGTGAGTTTACAAAATCAAAGGTCAGAGAAATTGAAGAAAA
>JAVYMF010000046.1:0-3633 GCA_038736665.1 archaeon
GTTGAACGTAGTTATAGTGTATGCTTGCGCCGCTGTTATCATTATGATGAAGGCGGCTAATGACGAAAATGCTTTTTTCATTTGCGTATTCCTCCGTTAAGTATTATCTTCTTAGGCTCTCCCACAGTATTTCTTCTTTGGCGTTTACTTCGATGCCCTTGTCGCCGATGACGTAAGGGTGTATTTTTTGGTCGTGCTTTGTCCCGCGCATCTTGCGGATGAACAAAGCCCTCTGCGGGGGCATGAAGTATAATGATATGACTCCGTCTGCTATGAATTCCTCGACGCCGAAGCGCGAGAATTGGTCGCGCCCTCCGAGCGTTTCTGCTGTCATGAGAGTCGTGCATTTCATTTCTTTGAGCTCTTCCATGAGCTTGAACAGTGAGTAGCGTATCTGGGACTCTGAGCCCATCCACATCGCGAAGGCCGTCGTCGAGTCGATCACTAATCGTTTCGCGTTCATCTTGTCAACCATACCCTTGATTCGCTCGATTTCGTCCGTGAATTTTCTAGCGAACTCGGACGGCTCTATCATTCCGACTTGGTATACTTTGATTAGGTTGTCCTGCTCGTACTTCGTGAGGTTCCATTTAAACGACTTCATGTTCCACCAGAGGTTCGTCGCGCCTTCTTCCATGGTGATGAAAATCCCGGGCTCGCCGTACTCAGCGGCGCCGTTGTAAACGTACTGAGTCGCGAAAATCGTCTTGCCTGTTCCTGCGCCGCCGGCGATCAGGTTGCTGGAGCCCTCTAAGAAACCGCCTTGAATCAAATCATCCATTCCCGGAATGCCTGTGGGTACTCTCGCCACTTGAAAAACACCTGTTGGAAATAATCAAACAACCTTTATAAACGTAATCATCGTTTTTAACTCGGTGACTTTTGATGGCCAGCTATGAGGATTACTTGAACTTTGACTACAAGCCCACTAAGAACGATTTGGTTTGCGTTTACAAGTTCAGCCCCGGCAGCGGCGTGGACAGGAAAACAGCGGCCGGCTCGATAGCTGCTGAGTCTTCCACGGGCACGTGGACGAAGCTCGGCACTGTCAGCGAAAAAAGGCAGCTCAGCCTCGGGGCGAAAGTTTACAGGATAAGCGGAGAGTACGCTGAAATAGCGTATCCTTCTGAGCTTTTCGAGAGAGGGAACATGCCTGAGATACTGTCGTCCATAGCCGGGAACATTTTCGGGATGAAGGAAATAAACTCGCTGAGGCTCGTGGACGTGAAATGGAGCGATAAAATACGCGATTCCTTCCCTGGCCCGAAGTTCGGCATTGAAGGCGTGAGAAAAAAAATGAAAGTCAAAAAGCGCCCGCTGATAGGAACTATTGTCAAGCCTAAGCTCGGGCTGAACGAGAAAGAGCACGCCAGAGTCGCGTTCGACTCGTGGTTGGGCGGGCTTGACATAGTCAAGGACGACGAGAACCTATCGTCACAGCCGTTCAACCGCTTCGCCAAAAGAGCGGAAGAAACGATAAAAATGAAAGAGCGCGCGGAAAAAGAGACCGGCGAGAAAAAAGGGTACATGTGCAACGTCACGGCCGAAACAAGGGAAATGATAAAAAGAGCGGAGCTTCTGCATGACTTGGGGAACGAGTACGCGATGGTGGACATACTCACTGTCGGGTTCTCCGCGCTGCAAACTCTACGCGAAGAAATGAACGACTTGAAGCTCATACTGCACGGCCACAGGGCCATGCACGCCGCGCTGACGCGCAACCCTGACCACGGGATATCAATGATGGTCCTCGCTGAAATAACCAGGCTGATAGGCATTGACCAGCTGCACGTGGGCACTGCTGTCGGAAAAATGGAAGGAGGAGCCCAAGAGATAATATCAATAGTGGAAGACATTGAGAACAAGTTCGTCACAAGAAAAGGCCACAGGCTGGCTGAAAACTGGGGGAAAATCAAGCCCGTGTTCGCAGTATGCTCTGGCGGTCTTCACCCGCTTCACGTGCCGGCGCTCGTGAGAATGTTCGGGAAAGACATAATCATACAAGCGGGAGGGGGGGTCCACGGCCACCCTCTGGGCACGGTCGCAGGAGCGACGGCGATGCGCGAAGCAGTGGAAGCCGTAATGAAAGAAGTTCCTTTGAAAGAAGCCGAGCTGGAAAGCATCGAGCTCAGCGAAGCGGCTCGCAAATGGGGTAAAAAATGAGCGACGCTATTGAACTCATCAAGTCCAGGCGCAGCGTCCGCAAGTACAAGAAACAAGGCGTGCCTGACGAGCTCGTGAAAAAAGTGCTTGAAGCTGGATTGTGGGCGCCGTCATCCAATCACAGCGAACCGGTCGAGTTCATCGTGGTTAAAGATGAAAAAAAGCGCGGGGAACTGTCCAAGATAAGCGCGTGGTCCGGATTTTTGAAAAACGCTCCCGTGAACATCGCCGTGATAGCGAAGGATTCAGAGTGCATTGTTGAAGACGGCTCGGTTGCAGTGATGTGCATGATGCTCGAAGCGCACTCGCTTGGCCTTGGAACTTGCTGGGTAGAGTGCAGCAAAGCACAAGAGTTTGTGAAAAAAGCCCTCGGCATTCCTGATGAGTATGCGGTGATAACCGTTCTCCCTTTGGGATGGCCTGACGAGAAAAAAACTTCGGAGCGCAAGCCGTTAGGCGCGAGCGTGCACGAGGAAAAATACTGAACTAATCATCCTTAAATACATGGTTTTACATAATAGTAGCCAGCGAATTATTAAAAAAACGGTGATGTGATTTTATGCCAAGAGAATCTACGGTTAAGATGAACACAGTCTGCCCTCAGTGCTACACTGAAACAGGGTTCAGCATCGTTATGAAAAACGAGAACGATTTGTTCCAGTGCCCGAAAAACGCCAGCCACAAGTACAGGAAAAACGAAGACGGCTTCCTGGAAAGAACAGAAAAGTGGTGAAGGATGAGCATCAACAAGTACGGTTCGTCGCAGCAGATGCGAGACCGCGCTAACGTCGACATCTACTTGGAGGAAGACGTGCCTGAATTCACACCTGAGGAACTGGAAGTCATGGAAAAACTAAACCAGCTCTGCGTGGAAAAAGGCATAGACCAGGACGTTTTCATAGAAAAGCTGTTGAAATACAGAAGATGACACGGGCCGACGAAAATCCAATAGCATATTATACTATTTCTCCCACAAGCTAAAGCATGGCTATTTCTATATACTTCCGCCACCAGTCAGTGCGAGAAGGCCAAAAGCAGCTTATCGCTGACGTGGCGCGCTGCATCGATGAAAAAAAGCACTTGATAGCCCACGCCCCGACCGGGCTGGGGAAGACAGACAGCGCCCTCGCGCCGGCAATAAAGCACGCCGCGGAAAACGGAACAAGCGTGTTCTTCTGCACGCCGAAAATATCGCAGCACAAAATAGCTGTGGACGTCGTCCGCGAGACAGCGCAGAAATACTGCCTGGACGTCGCTGCCGTGGACTTCGTGGGAAAAAAGCACATGTGCACTGACGAAACGCTCGGCTCGCTCGGCAGCGAAGAGTTCTACGAAATCTGCCGGAAACGCAGGAAAGACGAGAAATGCGCTTACTACGCGCACGCCAGGGGATACGGCCTCGTCCAGCGCGCCCAGGCAAAAGCGCGCGTGAACAAGGCGCGCGAATGGCACTCGAACGCGAGGTATCAC
>JAVYMF010000047.1:0-3277 GCA_038736665.1 archaeon
CTATTACTGAGGCTGCGTTAAAATTCGGCGGAGCTGGCGGCGGCCACGCTATCGCCGCTGGCGGGAGAGTGGACCCTAAGTTCAAACTGGAATTCCTCAAAGAACTGGACAAGGCCGTCAAGAAGCAGCTCAGCTGACGGGCTTTTTCCTAAAGATTACTTTCCAGAAGCCTGTTTTTCCTCGGACGACCGCCTCGTTGCCCGTGACGACGACTTTTTGCTTTGTTCTCGGGTTTTTGTTCATCGGCAGCACGAACGTCTCAGTAACTGCCAGCGGCGCTTTTCTGAATTTTTGTATTCTTTCTCTTACTTTAAATCGGGGGTGAGCCATGATGAAAATTCTGAAAGAGTCCCTTTTTATTCTTTTGGGTTATAAGAAGCCAGCCAAGCGCACGCGAGTGTCGTTATCAAAAACACTGCGTAGAACGCTGTCAGGGGCTCCAGCACGAAAAACAAGGAAAGCGCGACTATCATGGCGAAAGAAAGCATTATTTCTCTGTACGCCATAACCTCTGCCATTTCTTTTTTCTCCGTCATTTTTACGACGTACGCGAAAACAGGCACTGCCACAAGTGCTTCGGCTATTCCTGTCAGGAACGACACGATGACAGCGTGCTCCGGCGTCCTGGCTGCCATGGCTGCGACGAACACCGCGGCTGAAAGAAGGCCGGCTGCTTGGAAGAGTTTTTTCCTGCTTGTTTTGTCGGACAACCTGCCGACTGCGAATGTGGCGGCCACTGCTGATAACACTTGCGCTGATGCCGTGATTCCTATGAACTCGTAGTTCTGTGCGAAGAGAA
This sequence comes from archaeon, assembly GCA_038736665.1. Lineage (GTDB taxonomy): Archaea > B1Sed10-29 > B1Sed10-29 > B1Sed10-29 > JAJRYS01 > JAVYMF01. Next base: position 800 of record JAVYMF010000047.1, read on the forward strand.
AAACGAACAACGGCCACGCGATGAGCGAAACAGAAAGGATTCCTTCAAGCGCGAAAAGACCTGCCATAGAACGGGCTTTGAAAGAACCTACCTTAAGTACGCTCGGCGAGCGGACGATTTTTTCCCCTGTGGCGAACAGGGGAAGCGCCGAGCAAGCTATTATGAGGCACGACGTCATCAGTAGGGAACCGAAGCCAAACATGTTTATCACGAGCGCTCCGATGACAGGCGTGAATATTCCGGCGATCTTCGGAAGCGAAATTATCATCGCCGTTTCCTCCCCCTGCTTACCTTTTTTTGATGCCAGACCGAAGCCGATGTTCATCGGCACCCAGTATAACGCCATGCCTGCTCCTTCCAATAAGCACAGCGAAGCTAGGGAAAGCAAGCTTATCTCGAAATCAGTATATAAGTAAATCAAGAAAGAAGAGAGTAAGAACGTCGACGCCATTGCCGTCTGCTTCAGGCCTGCTTTGCTTTCCAAGTAAAGTGCCACTGGGACTGAAGCTATGAGGAACGCCCTCTTTAAAGCGATGTACAGTATGGCCTGTTGAAAAGAAAAGCCGATGTTTATCAAGTAGACCGGGATGAAAACGTAGACAAGGCTCATGCCGAAATAGCGTATGACGCGGTTCGCGTACAGTTCTGTCATTTCTTCCTTGAAATTAGGCAGATGAATACCGTGATGGTTCACAGCACGATCACCTCTTTTCCGGTTTCTTCGCAGAGTTTTCTCACTTCGCTCTGCTTCGCGATGCCTTTCTTGTCAATCACGATGAATCTTGGCTCCGGCGACGTCTTGTTAATCATCTGCTCCAGCATTTTCTTGTTCAAGTGCTTCTGCGCATACTTCGGGAGAATATGACCGAAAGCGTGCTCGCCTTCGTGCTTCGAGAAAACCGAGCAGTAATGGTTGCCCCCGATGCCTATTGCTGAAGGCGTAACTTCTCTTGAATCAATGCCTTTAATGATGCAGTCAGCGAGGAATTCGGCAACTTTCTCGTCGCTCCAGTACCTCTCGTCGCTTCCCAGTTCAATCCAGCAATGTGGCACGCTGATTAAAGGCCCGTGGTGGGTGCACTCAAGAGAAACCGCGTGCTCGCCATCATACTTCGCAATTTCGCGGAAGATGTTGCACATCGTGTTAGCGGAAGCGACGGACAATTCGCCGTCTTTCCCCCCTAAATCAGCTGCCCCAAAGTTCCCGCACACGTGAGCTGTAAGAGTAGGCTGGCCTGAAGCGGCTCTGTGGCGCGAAGCAAAGACAATCTCGTCATAGTTCAGGCTGTTTATTTGTTCCGCGTAAACAAGCTCGCTCTGTGTTCGTATCAAGTCCCAATCGCCTCTGTTGAATACAGAGTGCGCTTCGAAGCGCGCTTCTGTCGCCTCAAAGCCGCGATGCGTAAGCGCTTCTGCTATGTTCGTTCCGGCAATGTCGCGGGCAGAGTAGACAATGGCTTTCACAGGAAATCACTGATACCTTTCTGCTTTTTTTCAAGGCCGCGTATCTTCGCAGAAGGGTTGCTTACCTCATAATCAAGACGCACGTACTCGAAGCCCTCGCGCTCAAGAAAAGCCAACGCATTCGGCGAAATCGATGGTGCGCAAAGAATTCCTCTCGTTTCTTTGTCTTTGCGCTTCGCAACCTCGTGAACGTACCTCTTAAGCTGCGAGACGGCACTGAGATCGGCGGTTCGCCTTTTCACTTCAATGACAACCAAACGGCCTTTAATATCCTCTGCAAGTATGTCAATATGCCCCCTTGGCACGATGCTCTCGTTCTTAAGCGGACGCAGTCCTTTCTCAATGACGCTTAGGTCTTGCATAAGCAGGTTGGATAAGTTTTTTTCAGTGCCGAACACTTTGATGTCACTGTCATCTTTTAGCGCAAAAGAGTTCGCGAAAAAAACTCGCGTGAAAATCGCTTCCAGGATTTCTTTCGGCTTGCTTCGCTGCGCGCGCAGCGTGAGCGTGCCGTCGCTTAATTCGCATGACACTATTCCTTTCGGTGGCTGGTAATTGATTGCGGCAAGGTTCTTGTTCTGGTGCACGAGGAACGAGCCGTCCTGCTTCACTATGACTATGCGCTCTCCTGACGAGAGTTTTGATGCTGCCCGCCCGTGATATCTCACAGAACACTCGCCGACAACTATCAAATTGTAGCGCTCGTCAATAGCTTTCTTCGAAATATCGTACGCGTCTTTTATTTCCATTGTCATCACGGGAAAACAGAAAAGTAAATCATCGCGGCAATCATCAAGATTATGGTTATTTTTATTATTTTGTCTACCGCGCTAAAAGAAGGATTGCTGGCGCCGGCATAAACTTCCGCGAGCTGGCGCATTTTTTCCGGGCTGATAAGCAGGGCGCGTATCCTGTAGGATTTGTAAGAATAGCCTGCGATGAAGCCGGCTAGCATTAACCCACATATTTGGATTATTGGGTTTGAAACCATCTCGGCCTGTTTTGAAGGGTCTT
>JAVYMF010000048.1:0-3146 GCA_038736665.1 archaeon
AGCCCTCCTTTCAAAAACGACGTTGCAAAATTCTCCGCGTTCGCAAATAAGTCCACGCCGTTTTCAAGCCATTCTCCTAATTTTTCCTCGGCTTTCGGCAGGTCAAAAAACACGTGCTCAGACTTTTTTTTCACGGGCGCAGTGCCGCAGGTGGCGCAATGCGCTTCAATCAGCTGCGTCGGCTCGAGAGGGTTGCCGCACACGTCGCACTGGTCGCCTCGCGCGTCTTTCCCGCAGCGAGGGCACTTTCCCTCGACGTAGCGGTCCGGTAGAAAGCGCCTGCATTTCTCGCAGTACAGTTGCTCTATTTCTTTCCTGTAAATGTAGTCGTTCTGCTTGAGCTTCAAGTAGAAATCCTGCACGACTTTTATATGCTCGGGCGACGTTGTGCGCGAGAAAATGTCAGCGGATATGTTGAACCCTTCGATGGCTTTTTTCTGAAGCGCGTAGTACTTGTCAGCAAGCTGCTTCGGCGCTAGGCCTTCTTTCTGCGCAGCGACAGCTATAGGAGTGCCGTACTCGTCAGTACCGCAGACGTATATCGTGTCTTCTTTTTTCAGGCGCAGAAACCTCGTGAACACGTCCGCCGGCAGGATGCAGCCGACGAACTGGCCCAAGTGCAGCTCGTTGTTCACGTAAGGCAAGGCGCTCGTTACCAAGTACCTTATTTCAACCACCTTTCAGAAAACGATGAGAGTATTATGAACCCGTCGGTTTAAAAGGGTTATTTCACATACAGCTGCATGACTATCATGCCGAAAACGGCCGCCCACAGACCCACGATTTTTGGAACGATTTCCGCTGACATGAACGTCAAATTTGCTCCTAGGAAAACCAGCAGGAAAGACAGTAGGACCATAAAATAACGGATAACGTAATGGCGCTGCTTGAACATCTCGAAAGTAAGTATGTCGTGGCGCGCGAGCACGTGCATCGCGCGGAAGTATTCCGTCGGGGTCATGTTTTCGTCGTAAATGTGCGCGTTCCCCCTCCACTTGTTACCGTAAAAATCCAGCACTTTCTTGCCTTTTCTTCTCACGATTATGTAATTGCAGCGCTTCAATGACTCTGTTTTCCTGGCTTTCGACGGGAACCACAAAGTCGTCGAGAGAGGCAGCCTCGCTTCGTACGTTTCCATAGCCAGTCCCTTGACGTAGCGCTTCAAATCGTTTACTGCGCGCGCCACGCGAGTTGCATCGAAAGAAGACGCCAAGCGCCCCAACTGCATTTTCTGCATGATATCCGTAACGAAAACCGTGTTTTAAATACTTTGCGCTTGTTAAATGACGTCATGGACCTGACGTTTCTCTCGAACTTAATGATGTCATACTGGTACTTAGGCGCGTTCGTGGTGGGCCTTTTAAGTTCTGTTTCAATTTTCCTACCTTCGCCGGCATTCATCGTGGTTTTCCTCACAGCGCCGCTGTTCGACCCCTTCCTGCTTGGCTTGGCAGCAGGAACAGGAGCCGCGCTGGGCGAGATGACTGGATATTATGCCGGCCGGCTGGGCGGCGCGGTCATCGCCAAGAAGTATGACAAGCTCTTGAAAGACATGGAAAAAAACTTTGAGAAATACAGGCCATCGTTGTTCATTTTCCTGTTCGCGCTTACGCCTCTGCCGTTCGATATTGTCGGGATTTTCTGCGGCGTCATCAGGTACAAGAGAAGGTTCTTCATCCCGCCGGTGCTCGCCGGAAAAATCATTAAGTACTGGGCGATATCGTACGCAGGGTACTACGGCGTAAGCTGGTTCATGCACTACTTAGCCTGAAGAGCTTTGCGATTCCCAGAATTTTCTCACTTCTTTTTCAGGCTCGCTTGTTATCTTGAAGTCATAGTTCTTCGGGAAGCACTGTGCATAGCGCTTCCAAGCGAAACGCGAGTCCATAAAAACAACCACTCCGCGGTCCTTCTCGTCGCGGATCACGCGCCCGGCGGCCTGCACGGCCTTGCCCATTGCCGGAAACGAGTACCCGTACTCCCAGCCCTTGCCGAACTTCAAATCATAATACTTTATCAGGGCGCGCGTTTCCAGGTCAGGCTCCGCGAGGGGTATTCCGATGATCACCGCTGCCAATAACTCGCGCCCCGGAAAATCCACGCCTTCAGCAAAGCTTCCTCCGGCGACTCCGGCGAGCACCGCGCCCTCGTCAGACGATTTTTTGAAGCGCGTTATCAGCTTCAGCGCTTCTGACGGCTTCAATTTTTCTTCTTGAATCAGCAGGGGCTTGCCGGCATCAAGATAAGGCTTGACTTCTTCCAGAATCTTGTAAGAGGAAAAAAAAAGCGCACAGTTTCCCGGCGTAGCCCGCACAATGGCGTTGACGGCGCTGCCTATTTTTTTGAATTCTTCAGCAGAGCGCTTTTCAAACTTTGTCGTGACGTTCTTCACGATGATGTTCAGTTGATTGCGTTTCGGGAAAGGCGACAAGTACTCGCGTATCACCGCGCGCTCCCTGTCGAGCCCGAGCAAGTCGCGGTACATCTCTCCCGGCTTGAGAGTCCCGCTCATAAGAATCGCGGAGCGCGCGTCGTTCAAGCGCGACGTCACTGCGGACGGGTCAAGGCACTTGTACTGAATGCGCGCTCCGAATTTAGAGCGTTTTATCATCCGCAGGAACGCTTCCGAATCCCTTAGCCACTGCTCGTAAAAATGAAGCACATGCAAGCAATGGCTCCTGTATCGCCCGGACTCAAGCACAGCCAAGCCTGTGTCGTATAAGTCCGTTAAAAAGTCCGCGCCATAGTGCGGCAACTCGTTCTTGTAGCACACGCGCTCATCTTCTTTCGTGTTTTCTTCAGCTGTTTTGAGCGCGTCAATCACGCGCTCCAACTGCTTCGCCAGCGGATCGTTTCCCGCGAGAGACGCTTCGCTCCTGGCGCGGGCGAGAGTGCACCCGTCAACCGAAACGCTCAGCGCCGAGCGCATTCTGTCAGGGGCGTTGTGCGCTTCGTCGATGATTATTATCGAGCCGTCTATCTCCTTGTCTGTTTTGCCGAGCAACGCGTCTGATATGAACGGGTTTAAGATGTGGTGATAGTCGCATATCATTATGTTTGCTTTCTCGCCGAGCTGCAGCGCCGTCTCGTAAGCGCATAACGACTTGGCCCTGCAGTAGTCAAGCACTTCGCCGTGATACCTTGCG
>JAVYMF010000049.1:0-2943 GCA_038736665.1 archaeon
GTTAAGGGTCTCAAGCACTTGGTCAATCTTGTCCGTGTTAACTGACCTTATTTCCGAAGAGAAAGCACCAACTGTTTTAATGAGAGGCTCTTCAAGATGGGCTGCTGCCGACAGGGGGTACGCCCTGTCCTCTTTTTTCCTGAGGTCAAAAGGAACTATGACGAGACTGACTGTGATTTCTTGGCCGGGCTTGAGATCCGGAACGCGCGTTCCGATGACGTAAGTGGAAGCGTTCCTGATAGGCAGTTGTTCTGATGACGTATCCATTGCTTGGCTTGAAACTATGCCTATCGACTGGCCTTCTAGCGATTGGTCTGTTATTATTATGTAGTTGTTCGCGTTCTTGTCAAGTGCTGAGGGGAAGAAGAACGCCCCGTTCTCGGCGTTTATGTTGAAAAGCATCGAAGCAGAAGCAACCGACGGACCTATGTTTCTGATTGTAGCCGTGGTTTTTATGAAATCTTCTTCAAAGTGAATTTCTTCCGTAACTTTCATATTTGATTGTTCTGTTTCTGTCTTGAAAGTGAATCTGTTTTTTCCGTTTTCCATGGTTTTTTCTGTTATGGACGGGGACACGGTGAAGGCTTTTTCGTTGAAAGAAATCCGAGGGACCAGCGATATCTTATACTTGTTATCTATTGTCGCAGGGTTTGAGAGCATAGGAGGAACCTTCGCCACGTAATTCTTCGCCACCACCACGTACTCGTTCTCGTACGAGCCTATGTTCTGAATGCACAGCCCGGCGGCTGCGAGGATGACGAGAATCGCAATTGTTTTTTTCATAGTTCCACCGTCTTTACATCGAAGTACTTATGGCTTTCTCTCGAGGGCACGCTTTCTATCAGCAAGATTGAGCCGGCTTCGAAGCTGAAGAAATCTTCCTGCGTTAATATTCTTTTCAGTCCTTCCGATGGGTTCGTTTTCGCGCGGGCAAGCGTGATGTGCGGCGAAAACGCTCTTTTTTCGCGCATGAAGCCGAGCTTTTCCGTTCCGTTCTCGATCAGCTCGTTCAACTCATTCAACTTCTTGCTTTCAGCACCGGCCCATACCACTCGGGCAACATGCTCATTCGGAAAGACGCCAATTCCTTTCACTTTAATTTCAAAATGGCCGAAGCCCCCCAGCGTTTCAAGGAACGCGCTTACGTCGTTTTTTTGCTTTTCGTTTATTTCCCCCAGGAACTTGAGGGTGATGTGAAGTTCTTTTGGTTCAGCTGTTTTCATGCCAGGAATTTTTCCCAGCGCCTTGATGACGTCCGTCAGCTTTTTGTTTTCAGGAACCCGCACAGCAATGAAAGCGCGCATTACCTCACCTCGCAACGCACGTGCTTAGACGCAACGGTTTTCATTCTTTCAAGCTCAGCTGAGGAATACGGCTTGACGCGCTCCAGCTTTCGGTCAATCGTCGTTATCGGCATGAACTGCTGCAGGACGTAGACGCCCGCGTTTTTCAAGTGCTTCGCGATTTCGGCAACGTCCGACTCGCTGGTTATGCCCGGCACGACAGTCGTCCTGAACTCGTGGTTTATTTTTGATTTTTTTAAAAAATCAGCGGTTTTCAGGACGTTCTCAAAATAATTCTTGTTTTTTATGCCGGCGGCTTTTTTGTATTTCTCCCAATTCGGCGGGGCTTTGAAATCCATGCCCACGAAGTCAACGAGCTTGTTTTTTATGATATATTTCATCATTGAAGCGTTGCTGCCGTTGGTTTCAAGCCCCGTAAGGAAGCCGAGCTTTTTGACCCTCTTGAAAAAAGTCGGCAGGTCCCCGTGTATCGTGGGCTCGCCGCCTGTAACCACCACTGCGTCTATCCACTTCTTTTTTTTCTTAAGAAAGGAGATAACGCTTTCTTCGCTTATTTTTTTAGTTCTGCCAGGCTCCAGCACGAGCTTCCGGTTGTAGCAGTAAGGGCAGCGGAAATTGCAGCCAGGAGTGAACACTATTGTCGCTGTCTTCCCAGGGTATTCTATCAGGGAAATCTCCTGCATTCCGCTGAATTCCATCTAATTACCTTTTTGCTTTTTAAGGTCGAACGTTTTTCTCTGCTTGTACTCTTCTTGCTTGCCTATGTTCCAGTTTTGCACTGGACGGAAATAGCCCACGACGCGCGAGTACACTTCGCATTTGGATTTGCAGTTCGGGCATTCATCATGTTCTCCGCTCAGGTAGCCGTGCTTAGGGCATATTGAATACGTGGGTGTTATGGTGAAGTAAGGCAGCGTCGAGTTGAACGCGATTTTTTTGACGAGCTCTTTGCAGGCGTCTGCAGACTTGACTCTTTCGCCCAGGAACGTGTGGAACACGGTTCCACCTGTGTATAATTTTTGGATGTCCTGCTGGTTTTCTATCGCAAGTATAAGGTTGTCCGTGGCGTTCACGGGAAGCATCGTCGAGTTGGTGTAGTAAGGGACGCGCTTTCCAGCGGTGATTATCTTCGGGAACTTTTTCTTGTCTTTTTCAGCCAGCCTGTAAGAAGTCGATTCGGCGGGAGTCGCCTCGATGTTGTAAAAGTGGCCCGTTCTTTTTTGAATGCCTGATATTTCTTTTCTCATCATCTTAAGCGTTTTTACAGCGAATTTTTTTCCTTCTTCGTCCATTATGCCGTAGCCGAACAGGTTCAGCAGAGCTTCGTTCATTCCCACAATGCCAATTGTCGAGAAATGGTTGTCCAGGTTTCCCAGGTACCTTTTCGAGTAGGGCAGCAGGCCGTTTTCGATGTTTTTGGAGACGATTTCGCGTTTTGTTTCTAGCGATTCGGAAGCCAAGCTTATCATGCAGGATAGTTTTTCAAAGAACTCATCCTCGTTCCTTGAAGTATATCCCAAGCGAGGGAGGTTGATCGTCACGACGCCTACGGAGCCAGTAGCGTCCCCCGAGCCGAATAGGCCCGAAGTGATATTTTTCCGCAGCTCCTTTACGTTCAGTCGCATCCTGCAGCACATAG
>JAVYMF010000050.1:0-2849 GCA_038736665.1 archaeon
GTCGCTTTTGATTCTTTGTGGCTTATGACGCCGTTAGGAGTAGAGACTATTAGCGTTCCAAGCTCTTTCGACGGCAGGTATCTTTTTTCCCATTTTTGGAACTCGTTTTTTTGGACAGAGTAGCGGGGCTTTATGGCTTTGCAGTTGTTCAGCGAGCCCTTTAGCTGCACGCGGTACATGCCGGAGCGCCCGTCTTCTATGAACTCAAAGTTCCCAATGTAGTTTTCCCTCTGCATGATTTTGAGCACGCTTCCTATGAGTTTTGACGCTGGCTTTATCACGCATTCTTTTTTTCCCATCATTTCAGCGTTTTTTATGCTCACGAGAGCGTTAGCGAGGTTGTCCATTTATTATCACCAGCTTTCTCATCCGTACTTGTAGAACCCAAGCGCTTTGGCGCGTTCCCTGAAGCACTGCCTGCATATAGTTAAACCGTACTTCCTTATGATTGAGTTGTTCCTGCCGCAGAATATGCAGCAGCGGCCTTCTTCCCCGGCCCGCGGCGTTTTGTACGGCTTTCCCTGTTTTTGCTTCATTCCGACACCTCAACGTTGAAGTTCTTTTTCATGTACTCGATTGTCTCTTCTTTTTTTATCATATGTCTTCTTGGGTAACGGGATTTTTTTGTTTTTCTCTTGCTTACGCGGTAACCCCATTTTCGCATCGTGACGCAAACGTCAAAGCCGAACATGCCTATCTGCGGGTCGTATTTGAACCCAGGCAAGTCGATGTATTCCTTTATGCCGAACGAGAAGTTTCCGCTTTTGTCGAACGAAGAAGGTTTCAGCTTTCGCTCTACGGCGTCCAGGCACTTGTTCAGGAATTCTTTCGCTTTTTCCCCGCGCAGCGTCGTCTTCGCGCCCAGCGCGAGTCCTTTTCTGACGTTCCACGTGGGAATGCGCTTGTTTGAAACGCGTTCTACCGGTTTCTGGCCTGTCATTTTCTCGATTAGTTTTTTCGCTTTCTCTAGCTTTTCTCCGGCCTCTCCCACGCCGATGTTTACTGTGACTTTCTCAATTGATATCATCATTTATCACTTCATTTCAGCGTTACCGCCGGCTTGTCTTTTCCCACGACGAACACATAGTCGTAAGGCACGTTGAACTCTTTATCCTGAGTTTTGAATAATACTTGTTTCCTGCGCGTTATCGTTCCCGGAATTAGCCCCGCGATTTTAAGGGTCTGTCCAGCGTGCTTTCCAGAAATGATGTAAGCCATGCTACCTTCTTTCAGGGGGTAGTGCTCCAGTATTTTCTGCGACGACACTTCTATTTTGAGCACGTCGCCTGTTCCAAGCTTTTCTTTTGTGATTATGTTCCTACCGTCATGCATCGTCAGCTGAACGCCTCGTTTGGTCTGTTTTATTTTTTCAATCCTGCTGAGCTTGAATCCGCTTTCATTCGTTTCAAGCGGCGATATCCTTCCTTTCTCGTCAAGCACTATCCTGTAATGCTTTTTAATTGAGGGGATGGAAACAACGTCCATGAAGCCGACGGGTCTTTTCGCGTCAGTAGCAGGCTTGCCGTCTATGAGCACTTGCTTCGTCTTTATGATTTTCCTGGCTTCAAGGTAAGTGTCGGCCAGTTTCAAGTAATCTCTCACGAGCACCAGCAGTGGCACTGACTCGTTCGCTTTGTGAGGTCCTGCGCTGGCGCGCACGGTCCATACTCCTTCCTTCCTGAGTATCTTGATTCTTTTCGGGGCGGCGAGTCTTTTCATCTGCTTTCTCTGAGTCATTTTTTCACCATTATTTTCTTTTCAGCGCTTTTTTCCTGAGTTCGTCAGTCAGCTTTAATTCAGTGATTATCACGTTGGACGGGTCGATTAGCACGAATTCTTCCTTGCCGTTAGGTTTTTTCACGGTTATTCCCTCGACTCCTATCTTAAGCTTGTGGGTGTTGATGAGCATTACTTTGCCTTCTTTTCCGCGGTATTTACCAGTGATTATCTTTACTTTGTCGCCTTTTATGAGTGGAAAAGAGTTCTTCTTGTGCTCGTTTTTCAGTTTTTTGTCGAGCGCAGCGCTGAACTTCGCGCGCCGCTCATGCTGCTTCAGGTTGTAAAGCTTTTTTCTCTGCTTTCTCGGCTGTTTTGACGTCATTTTTCATCATCTATATGATATTCTTGGCTAATGTGGATATTTTCGGGAAGCGCTCGGCTACTTCTTTCGCAACGACGCCTTTTATTTCGGATGCTTGCGGTTCGTTCTTGTCCGTGATTATTACGCACGCGTTGTCTTCGAACTTCACGCGTTCTCCGGTGAAGCGCCTGAATTCTTTTTTCTGGCGTATCACGACGGCGCGCAGCACTTTTTTTCTCAAGTCTTTTTTTCCGCTTATCACTGAGCCGAAAAATATGTCCCCTATTCCTATCGGTGGGATGCGCCCTCTTCTTCCTCTGTACTTTTCTTTTCCTATGATTCGCAGTAGTTTAGCGCCTGAGTTGTCGTCCACTTTGATGACAGTGCCTATCGTCAGGCCGCCTGTCATGTGCGATGCGATTCCTTTCATCAATATCCCCCTATTTCAGCTTTTCCAACACGACGAACGACTTCGTCTTGCTGACTTTCCTGCACTCGCCTATGCGAACCCTGTCGCCTGTTTTTACTTCCATGCACGGCGGCTTGTGCGCGTTTATCTTAGTTTTTCTGCGCTCGTAACGCTCGTACTTGGGGATGTACGTCAAGTATTCCCGCTGCACGATGACCGTGTTCTTCGGCTTGTCGCTAACCACGACGCCTTCGATGATGGACCCTCTCACTTTCAGAGTCCCGTGCTTGGGGCAGTTAACGTCTGCGCATGACTGCATCGAATTTCCTCCAGTACTTCTTTATCCTGTCTTCGGGCCTG